>JAUUVE010000085.1 GCA_030589715.1 Desulfobacteraceae bacterium
CAGGATATCTTTGGCAATGATATGCTGTGCAGAGGGCCAAAATTTCCCGAATGTTTCACCATCGGGGAAGCCTATGGCCGAGATATAGTTAATGAGGGCATCAAACCAGACATATGTGACGAAATTTTCATCAAAGGGCAGGGTGATCCCCCAGCTGAGCCGTGACTTTGGCCGAGAAATACAGAGGTCTTCAAGTGGCTCCTTCAGGAAAGAGAGGACCTCATTCCTATACCTCTCAGGCCTTATAAAACCGGGATGCTGGTGGATGTGGTGGGTGAGCCAGTCCTGGTACTTGCTCATACGAAAAAAATAGTTGGCCTCTCTTATGACCGCGGGTTCCGTCCGGTGATCTGGGCACTTTCCGTCAACCAGTTCTCGTTGCGTATAAAAACGCTCACAACCAAGGCAATAGAGGCCTTCATAATCACTGAAGTAAATATCTCCATTCTCTTTGACCCTGCTCAAGATCAGCCTGACGGTCTCCTTGTGGTTCTCATCCGTCGTGCGAATGAAATAGTCGTTGGAAATATTTAGCTTGGGCCAGAGCATCCTGAAAAGCCGGCTGATCCTGTCAGCATACTCTTTTGGCGTCTGCCCGGATTTCTCTGCCGAAGCCACGATCTTGTCGCCATGCTCATCCGTTCCCGTGAGAAAAAAGGTCTCACAACCGCTAAGCCTGTAAAACCGGTTCAATACGTCAGCCACAATGGTTGAATAGGCATGCCCTATGTGGGGTTCGGCATTTACATAGTATATAGGTGTTGTTACATAAAATGGTTCCGACAATTCTCTTCGTGGTTACTCCCTTCTTGATTTCTTCTTTACTGGGTCCTCTTGAGGACCATGGGGCAGGATATCCCGAGCCTTGATCTCAATCTCATCTCCAGATCCCAACACGACGGTAAGGGCCTCCTTTAGGACATTCTGACGGATCACCCTGGCCTCACCATGTATCGTCATGACCTTCCTACCGACCTTGGGGAGACCCTTCTTGATTTCCTCATAATATCCATGTTCGTAAGTAAGACAGCACATTAACCTGCCACACATACCGGAAATCTTGGTTGGGTTAAGAGACAGGTTCTGTTCCTTGGCCATCTTTATGGTTATCGGGGCAAAACTGTTCAGATAGGAGGAGCAGCACAAGGCGCGGCCACAGGTCCCAAGCCCCCCAACCATCTTGGCCTGGTGGCGGATGCCAATCTGCCTCATCTCTATCCTTGTCCGAAATTCTTGCACCAGGTCCTTGACCAGTTCCCTAAAGTCCACCCTCCCATCTGCTGTAAAATATACCACGATCTTGCTACCGTCAAAGCGTCTTTCCACTGACACCAGGCACATGGGAATAGATCTTAGTTTTATCTTTCCTAGACAATATTTATAAACACTTTCTTCCAAGGCACAATTCCTATCATATCTCTCCAGTTCCTCCTCGGTGGCTAAACGAAAGATCTTTTTGAGGGGTCGTTTCGGGCCTTCCGAAGCCCTGTTTAGCGGCTCAGTGGATACACAGCCGATGGCAGGGCCCTCTTCGGTTACCACCACCACCTTATCCCCCTTCTTAAGGACAAAGTGCCCGGAGTCGAAATCATAGGCCTTGCCGTTGTTTCTGAATTGTATACCTACTATCTTGTTCATTGCGGACTATATTATATCACCCAGATCTGCCAAGGCTATTAAGGCTCATGACCATATGCTCCATCACCAATTGTGTGTTTCGCATCCTGCGAAGATCCTGTTGAGACTGCTCTATGGCGAGGAGGCTATCGATTAGATTATCTATCTTAAAACTTTCAGTGGTTTTTTTCAACTTGTGAGAGAAATCCTGATTGATGACGAGTTCCTCGGGGCCTCCCACCTTCAGGACCAACAGGTCCCGGTACCAGCTCTCCCAGACACTAAGCATGTCTCTCAGCCCGGGTTCACCGCTCTCGGGGATGCCCAGTGCCTTCTTACGGTCTTCCCTCGCACATTCAAATGCCACATCAAGGGCCTTTTCTTTAGAGAAGCCGACCAGTTTCATAAGTCTCAAAAGCCACTCTTGTCTCTTATCCAGAAAGTCCCCGTCGCACATCTTAAGGGCCAGCCCCAGACTGCCTCCGGAGATACTGGCCAAGGCCATTGCAGTTTCCTGGTCCAGCCCCCTGCTCTTGACAAGCCAATCCGTCATATCCTGAAGCATAAGTGGCTGGAAGGGCACCTTCTGGCATCGAGAAACTATGGTGGGCAATAGATCTAAGGGTTCAGTGGCATTTAGTATCAGTATGTTTCCCGGTGGGGGTTCTTCTAGGGCCTTTAGAAAGGAGTTGGCCGCCTCCATGGTCATTGTCTCGGCCTGATAGATGATGCATACCCGATATCTACCCAATGCCGGGGCAAAGCTGAAACTCCGGTTGAGATCCCTTATCTGATGGATCCGAATGTTTTGGCCTTCGGGCTTGATGATTAGGAAGTCCGGAAAGTTTCCGCTCACCATTTGGCGGCATGGCAGACACTGCCCACACCCCTCGTAGTCAACTGGTTCCTGGCAGTTGAGGGCCGTTGCCAGGGCCATGGCCGTACTCGTCTTTCCCACCCCGGAAATCCCTGTGAAAAGATATGCGTGGGGTATCTTTTCCCTGGACATGGCCTGCTTCAAAAACCTCTTGGCCCTTTGCTGACCCAGTATCTGGGAAAATAACACTCAGCCCCCCCCAGAATCTTCCGGAGATAAGAATGGCCTGATGTGGTCCAATATCACCCCTGCCAACTCCTCCTCCTCGAGGGTACCATCCACCACTACGAAACGCTCAGGTTCCTCCCTGGCCGTGGTGAGGTATCCTTTCCTTACAGAGTTATGGAACTCCTCGCGTTCCCTTTCAAACCGGTCCTGGCCCTCATCCAGTAAGGCCTTATTCCGCCTTAGGGCCCTTTCGATACCCACACGTACCGGGCAGTCGATGAGAAAGGTGATATCGGGCCGGATACCCAGGGAGGCCTTCTTATTTAGGGTCTTGATCAGCCCGATCTCCTGCCCCCGGGCATAACCCTGATAGACCAAAGTGGCATCAAAGTAGCGGTCACACACCACCCATTTTCCCTGCTCCAGGAGCGGCCTGATCACCTCTTCCACATGTTGTGCCCTATCGGCGGCATATAGCAACAATTCAGCCAGGGGTGAAAGGTTCTGGTTTTGAGAATCCAGGAGTATCCGCCTGATATCCTGGCCCACCCTTGTCCCACCAGGTTCCATGGTGGAAAACACAGAAACATCCAAGTTCCCTAGCCTATCAACAAGATACTTTACCTGGGTGGACTTGCCGCAGCCTTCGATACCTTCAAATGTTATAAACAATCTTCACCCCATGAATGCAACAGGTTAAATAAGGTATGCTTGGGGAGTATAGATAAAAAGGTGTAGCTAATCAAGAAAACAAAACTCTTCTTAAAACGCATTTGCTTTTTTCCATTGACAAACAAAGAAAAGTAACTAACATTCCTTCGCTTTTGCAGACGGCCGAGGTTTGAATGGGCGTTCCGGATGCATGCCAAAGAAAAAATCCCTGGCGCAGAAAAAGGAGTAAATGGGATGGACGATAGGGAAAAGAAAATTTTAGAACAGCTTGACCAAAAAAAGAGACAATTCGAACAGGCACTACATCGATTGATGGAGAACCAAAGGGAATACAACGATCAGCTATATGGTGAAAACATCATGGATGAGTCTGACCAGGCACAACGCCAAATCTCGGCCCAAAGCAGCTACAGCCTCATTGAGAGAAAGACCAAAGAGCTGAAAATGATAGAGGCGTTGATCCGAAAGATCTCCACAGAGGAGAGCTGCTACGAGTGCGAGGAATGTGGAGAGCCGATTCCGCCGGAGAGGCTTATTATTGTCCCAGAAGCAAGGTTGTGCGTCTCCTGTAAGCAGGAGTTGGAAAGGCTCGGCCGTATGAGAAACATCTCCGGTAGAGTTTTATCCCGTCTCCATACAGCTGAGGATGATCAAGAGAAAGAGTTTGACGAGATTGATGATTTTGGAGATGATCTTGAGTATCAACTGGCCGATTCGGAGCTGGATGCATTAACTACGGATGAGGTTGAAGATTATGAAATCCAGGACTTCCAAGACCAGGGCCTTTCAAGGGTGATTCAGTGACTCCCATCTGCCATATGTCGGCCTAGGAGCTGGCAAGAGTGATCCGCTCCAAAGAGCTCTCTCCGCTGGAACTGATGGAGGAGACCCTAAAAAGGATCTATGAAGTGAATCCCGAACTCAATGCATTTGTGACTCTCCGGGCCGATGAGGCCTGGTGGAGGCAAGGTCCTTGGCGGGGCGTATCTCCTCCGGGGAAGACCCAGGCCCCCTGGCTTTTATCCCCATAGGGGTAAAGGACCTGGAAGATGTAAAGCGGATGGCCACCCGATCCCGCGCCTTTGGGCCGTGGCCTTTACCTATCCCTTTAACCTGTCTGGCCATCCCGCGGCAACGGTCCGGGTGGGGCTAACAAAGACAGGCCTTCCGAGAGGCCTCCAGATCATCGGGCCCAGACACCGTGACGATCTGATCCTCCAGACCGCCTATGCATACGAAAACTCATGTCCGTGTAACGATAACTGGCCAGATATTTAAAGGCTCGTTCAGGAGGACTTACGTACCTTTTCTAAGGCCTCGGCTATGGCCTCATCCTCTTTCTGGACATCTTCCATAGTCTTCGGTTTGACCGTAGAAGGCTTTTCCTCCAGACCATACTTCCATTTAAGGAACTGCTCCCCTGTGCTGGGGTAGAGGGCGCAGATAATCAGGTCATAGTCGTCCTTTGGCAGGTCTCCCATCTTCTCCTTCACCTTATCCAGTTCCGGTTCCAAATAATCCGCTGCCCGGCCTGTAACAGGGGTCTCACCCCGCTTATAGTTCTTTAGGATCTTTTTCTGAACCCCGGGATCAACGGGTGTGGGCGTTTTTCCATACAGGCCGTAGACCAAAGCCTTCACCTCATTGGTCACCATCTTATATCTCCCAAAGAGGACATTTAACACGGCCTGTACCCCCACTATCTGGCTGGTGGGTGTAACCAGGGGGGGCATACCCAGTTCCTTCCGGGTCACAGCCACCTCCTTGTATACCTCGGGCAACCGATCCCGGGCCTTGGCCTCGCTGAGCTGACTGGCAAGATTGGAAATCATCCCACCCGGCACCTGGTGAGACAGTACCCCCGTGTCAATTACAGACATCCTGTGCTTGGCCAGATAATCCCGATACTTGGGCGCTATGCCCTCGATGTAATCCCCCAACTTTAGCAAGAGATTTAGGTCAAAACCGGGGTCTCTTGTGGTCCCATAAAGGGTCGCCACAATGGGCTCTATGGCAGGCTGGGAGGTCCTCAGGGCAAATGGGGCCAGACAGGTGTCCACAATGTCTACCCCCGCCTTGATTGCCTCTAGATAGATCATGGAGGCCATCCCGCTGGTGTAGTGTGTGTGGAGGTGTATGGGAATGCTGATCTTCCTCTTAAGCACAGTGATGAGCTTGGCAATATCAAATGGGGCCATTATACCAGCCATGTCTTTGAGACAGAGGGTGTCGGCACCCATGTCCTCTATCTCTTTGGCCTTGCCCAGATAATACTCCAGGTTGAATACATCACCCCCCATCCGCCTCTCTGTCAAAGAATAGCAGATGGTACCCTGAAAATGCTTCTCATTCGCCTTTATCCTCTCAACAACCGTCTGAAAATTGCGAAAATCATTCAGGGCATCAAAGACCCTAAATACATCTATACCCGCCTCGCATGCCTTATCCACAAATAATCGGGCCACATCATCTGCGTAGTTCCTATATCCCACCAGATTCTGCCCCCTTAGCAGCATGGAAAAGGGGGTCTTCTTGATCTGTTTCTTTAGGGTCCTTATGCGGTCAAAGGGGTCTTCGGCCAAAAAACGATGCATGCTGTCAAAGGTGGCCCCCCCCCATACCTCCATGGCCCAGAAACCAACGCTGTCCATCTTTTCGGCAATGGGGGGCATATCCTCGGTCCTCATCCTCGTGGCCAGTAACGACTGATGACCGTCTCTAAAGGTATTATCTTGAATCTTAAGGGGGTTTTTTGGTCCCTCCTCCAAAAAATTATCCATATCAAGCCTCCATTCTAACAGTTGGTCAATTCCCTGAGTGATGTCCTAAGCGGACTTTTTTGGGGGAAATATAGGGCAAGTATAGGCAGATGGTCAAGCGAATAAAAAAAGACCTCTCCGGGAAAAACTCAAAGTGCCCTCATCCACTCCGGTCTGAGACCTACATCCCCTCTGAGGGCACTGTCGATCTCGTCAAGGGCCTGCTGTTTCCCCTTTGGGAGCCTGGCCCTTATGGGTAGATAATTGGATGCATGGTTGGAAAAAAAGAGCCCCCGGCTCAAGTTGGTGTTGGCAACCATTTCCCTCAATTCCAACAATAGCTCCTCTTGACTCGGCAACTCGAACTTGCCCTCTTTGGACTCCCGGTAAAGTGGGGTGCCGGGGATCAGCATCACCGTAAGTGCCCCCACATAATTTGGATCCATACCACTAAGGATCTCCCCGGTGGCCTTGGCATGCCGAAGAGACCCTTCCCTACCGCCAATGCCGAGCAAGACCGTAACCGAAAGCTTAATCCCTGCCTCCCTCACCTTCCTTCCCATTTTAATCAGGTTTTGCGAACTGGCCCCCTTGCGGATCCTTTTCAGGAGCACTTCATCTCCGGTCTCCACACCCAGATAGAGGATGCTCAACCCCTTTTGCCTTAATTCAATTAACTCCTCCGGGGACTTCATCCTGATGCTTTTTGCATTGGCATAAGCACCGACTCTTTTGACCCATGGCAGGTGCTCTCTGATCTGATCGAGGATCCACATAAGCCTTTTATGGGGGATAATGAGGGCATCTCCATCCATAAGGAATACCCTATCCTGCCGCTTCATATATTTGGACGCAAACAGGATATCACTCATAATTATGCTATCATCCTTTATCCTGAATCTCTTGTCCTTGTATGTGCCGCAAAAGGTGCATTTGTTATGGGAACAGCCGAGGGTAACCTGGAGTAAAATGCTGAAGGCCTCACTGGGAGGCCTGATACAGGTACCTTCGTAATGCATCCCTTCGTCTTCTATCGCATGTTCCATAGATCGCGTCTCCTTTAGACGACTCAAATGGTTTTTTCCGATCCGCACGTCTTCACTGCACCCAGCTACACCAGCACCCCTACCGAGAAGGCAAGCAGGAATTGGCCGGCATAGTACATGGGCAGACCTACCAGCCTGTTGAGGAAACTGTTTTTCAAGAACCGGTCCCTTGCAACAAAAATATCAGAAAAATAGAAGAGCACTGCCCCCCCAAATATCATTAACCTTCCTGTAAGCGTCAGACTGGAATCTCCAAGAATCGACCATGCCCCTGATAGCATCGCCGTTATGACAATTATATATAGCAAGACAGGGCCATTCATTGCCCCCAGATGGGGTCTGAGCCACAGATAGACCCAACCGCTAATGACCATGGCCACCAGGGTGCCTATCCATGTCCATTGGCCTATCTCTGCCGCACTGAAAAACGCAATAACATAAAGGAGATGGCCTATCAAGAAAGAAATCAGTCCCAAAAGGAACATCCTTTTCTGGGGTAGGGCAAGAAAGACATCCCCGCCCAGGCAGAATATGAGCCCCACGAGAAGGAAATGATAAAAGCTGGGAAACGGATGGGGTTGGATAACGACAGCAAGGATAAAAAGCA
>JAUUVE010000424.1 GCA_030589715.1 Desulfobacteraceae bacterium
CACCTACAAGCCGTTTCCTATCCGCTGCACCATCTTGCATGCCCGCTGGATTAATGGTAGGGTGAAAATCAGGATATCGGCATATGGGATCCAAATTGCTTGAAGGGGCGATGGTCAGCGAGACGGGTTACCCTTTCTGGATTGCAGACTGAGATGATAACACATTAAGCTATCATGTATACATTAGGTATCTGGGATGGTCATGACGCTGGGGCAGCCCTTGTCAAAGGCGATCAGATCGTTTTTGCCATCAATGAGGAGCGCCTGAGCCGTAGGAAACTGGAAGTGGAGTTTCCCGGCCGATCCATTAAGGCCTGCCTCGATTATGGGGGTATCCCCGAATCTGCGATCACTGAGGTTGCTATTTCCACCAGTGATCCAGCCAAGACCCTCACCCGGTTGGTGCCCAGCCTAAGGGAAAAATACTACCTCCTGCGGAGGAGAAAAAAAACGCCAGGACGATTCGATCCTTTTAAGAAGAGGTTCAAATACCGGTTTACGGAATTGGGTCCTAACCCCATATCCAATTACCTCACCCGTGTTTATGTCACCAAACAGTTAGAGGCATCAGGATTCAAGGAGTTCCGTCTCACCCTGCTGGACCACCATCTGTGTCATGCCCAGGCAGCGGCTCGCTTGAGCACATTTAATGAATGCCTGGTCATCACCCTGGATGGAGTTGGGGATGGCCTTTCCGGGTCTGTCTGGAAATTCAATGGCGCTCAACTGGAGCTCCTCAAAAAGATCCCTTCCAAGGTCTCCCTGGGGATATTCTTTGAGCATGTGACAAACCTTATGAACATGAGGGAACTGGAGGATGAGGGAAAGGTTATGGCCCTTGCCAACTATGCCTACCCTGTGCCCGATCGTGATAATCCTCTTATGCCATTGATAGATGTGCAGGGATTGGATCTCGTCTCACCACACAGTTCAACCGTCATGTATCGGAAGCTCAAAGGGATACTGTGGCAGTTTCCATCAGAGCAGTTTGCATTCATGGCGCAAAGGGCCCTGGAGAAAAATGTCCTGGCCCTGGTTCGAAACGCCTTTGCCTTGACGGGTGACAGTAACGTAGCCCTTGCCGGCGGGGTGTTTTCCAACATTAAGGTGAATATAAAGATCGCGGAACTGGATGAGATCGAAAATGTCTTTGTCTTCCCTCACATGGGGGATGGGGGCCTTGCACTGGGGGCTGCCATAGCCGTCAATTATGACAAATTTGACATACCCCGATACCGTTTGAACGATCTTTACCTGGGCCCTGATTTCTCAGGGGATCAGTTGCAGTCATCCTTGAATCGATGGGGCTTCCCCTATCGCCGGGTGGACAATGTGGCCCACGAGGCGGCCCGTCTGATTATTGATGGAGAGATCGTTCTCTGGTTTCGAGGCCGAATGGAGCTGGGGCCCAGGGCCCTTGGAAACCGAAGTATCCTGGCCCGTCCTGACGAGAGGCGGATAAAGGATCGGCTTAATCTGGTCCTCAAAAAAAGGGTCTGGTACCAGCCCTTCTGCCCGAGTATTCTATTTGAGGATGCGGATTCCCTGCTCGAGATCAACGGTCAGGATGTGCGGGTCAACCGCTTTATGACAACGGCCTTCCGGGTCAGGGAGGCATGTATGGGTCTCATGGAAGGGGTCATCAATATTGACGGAACCTGCAGACCCCACTTTGTGGGTGATGAAAACCCTGTTTACCGGGATCTTCTTTTGAAGATCAAAGAGGCACTTGGCGTAGGTGTGGTATTGAACACCAGCTTCAATGTCCACGGGGAACCAATGGTCTGTTCGACGGATGACGCATTGGATATGTTCAATAGGACAGAGATCCGGTACCTTTTTGTGGAAGATTTTTTGGTTGAAAAGGCTGGTTTGAAACTGGAAACTTGAAACAGGGCAAGTTAGTTATTTGGTAACCGTTCACAGGTTCAGGCCTGCCCGCCATCGCTCTCGCTCAGGCGAGGCGGGCGGGCCTGAACCCGTGAACGCCTATGTTATTTGTTATCCGTTATTGGTTATTGATAGTCATTGTCAAACCAAAAAGGTTTTCTAAATGATATTGAAGAAGGTGTATGATCACCGTTTCTATCCTGTGCTCCTTTGCGCCGTCTACCTGTCCTTGCTGGGCATCATCGTCTATGTGATGGATTACTATCCCAAAGGGACTATTACCCATATCCTGAAAAGATGGATCCCCTGGAACCTGAAGGTCAATTTTTTCCTTATCCTCATTGCCATCTTGCTTTGCTGGCGAGATCTCCTGGGCCAAGTCAAACAATTCCTAAACAAAAAAGGCCTGCTCCTGGCGGCTCTTTTTGTGATTGCATTTTCCATGGCCTCTTTTATGACTGCTCGCACCCACCGGATCTATTACGATGAGGACATATATGCCAATGCGGGCCAGAATATCGCTATCACAAACCAGACCGGCTACTGGAATTACGGGACCTTAGAATACGGAGAATATTTTGCCGATTGGATCTCTTACAACCAGGAGCCGAGCGGCTGGCCGGTGCTCATATGTTTTGCCTTTCAACTCGTCGGCACCGATGAGTTTTATGGCTTTCTTC
>JAUUVE010000169.1 GCA_030589715.1 Desulfobacteraceae bacterium
ACCCCTCGATCCCCAGGCCGACCTTGTCATCCACGAGTCAGTCTCTGAGGTCCTCGGAGCCATGGTGGGGATGTGATTTTTTCCTTGAAGCGACCGAGTAATGGGGGTAAATTATAGTATTAATTTTACATAACCGTTCACGGGTTCAGAGGTTCCCCGCATTGGGCGGGATCTTCGACAAGGTTCACTGAAAATTCCAAATCGCTGAAGGATTCGATTCGGAGACAAATCCGAAGTTTGTTCGTTTTTTTAGGTATGGAAAACGGCCTTGCGCCGAAGTCCAGAGTGAGCTTTACGTAGCGTTGGATCAACAATACATAACGAAAGCTTTCGGGATGTGTATGATCATGCCGGACGCACCTATACCCTGTTAGGGGACCCTGACAGGGCGCGCTGCCATTCGTGGTTTCACCCGTCTGCCATGCGAGACCTGAGAATATATGGAAAGAACAGGTTATTGGGGCTGTTCGGGGCATGGTTGAAGAAACAAATGGAAGTTAAGGCACGAGCGGGCAGGTCAAGTACTTGCCGGCCCTGTAGAATTTCCCGAAGGGAACCCTATTCAACAGGGCAGGCCTACAAGCAAGGCCAACGAAAGATAGGTAACCCCCTTCCGGCTTCCGGCCTCCGGTTCGTAGAGAGCCTACGCCTCGGAGAGCTCGTAGAGCCTACAGCTCGGAGAGGGCGTAGGCCCCTACGGGCCGGAGTCTGAACCGTGAACACTGAACCTGTGAACGCTTACAGTTTTACAAATCCGAATGTTACGGGAGAGGGTATATCATGTTGCGAATAGGTATTGTTGGATGGCGGGGTATGGTTGGATCTGTCCTCATGGGGCGAATGAGGGAAGAGGACGATTTCAAAGGGTTCGAGCCCGTGTTCTTCACCACATCCAATGTGGGCGGAAAGGGCCCGGATGTGGGTCTTGAAATCCCTCCATTAAAAGATGCATTCGACGTCGGCCTGCTCTCCTCGATGGATATTATTGTCACCTGTCAGGGCGGAGACTACACCAAGAAGGTATGCCCTGAAATCCGCAAGCTCGGCTGGAATGGCTACTGGATAGACTCGGCCTCGGCCATGCGCATGGAAGATGACAGCATCATCGTGCTGGATCCTGTAAACAGACCCGTGATCGACTCCGGTCTATCCGCCGGTATCAAGACCTATGTGGGGGGGAACTGTACGGTCAGTCTAATGCTGATGGCCCTATCAGGTCTATTTGCCTCTGGGCATATTGAGTGGATCTCTTCCATGACATACCAGGCCGCCTCAGGGGCAGGTGCAAAGCACATGAAAGAGCTGATCGCACAGATGGATGTGCTGGGCAGCGCCTCCAGGGCCTTATTGGACGACCCCGCATCCACGGCCATTGCCATTGACGAGGTGGTGACACAGAACCTTAGAAGCAACACCTTTCCCACTGAGAACTTCGCGGCTCCCCTTGCAGGAAGCCTTATTCCATGGATCGATTCGCCCATGGATTCGGGTCAGACCAGAGAAGAATGGAAGGGGTATGTTGAATCGAATAAGATTCTGCAGACCAAGGCGCCGATTCCTGTAGACGGGGTCTGTGTCCGCGTGGGCGCCATGCGTTGTCACAGTCAAGGCCTAACCATTAAACTGCATACTGATGTACCCCTCAATGAGGTCTCTGATATGCTCGAAAAGGGGAACCAGTGGGTGCAGCTGGTCCCTAATGACAAGGAGTCAACCCTTGAGCACTTGACCCCGGCGGCGGTAAACGGTACCCTGACCGTTCCTGTTGGCAGGTTACGAAAAATGCTCATGGGTCCTGAATATGTGGCTGCCTTCACAGTAGGGGATCAGCTCCTCTGGGGTGCAGCGGAACCCATACGCAGAATCCTGAACATCATAATTGAGCATTTATCGAGTTAGGGGCCACCGGCGCCTGCCGCTAGAGTATCGCTGAAAGATTCAGAGTCCCTTTCCAGATGGAGGCTGGGACTGACATCCGTCGGTCGACACTGCGATTCGCCGAACCATTGACAATCTTTGGTTTCTTGCCTACAATAGGCCCGGAATTGCATCTATTTCGAGCGGAAGTGGAAAGCTCACTGGTGGGGCTCCCGGACTTCAAATCCGGTGTATCGCGCCGAAAAGCGTGATAGGTGGGTTCGATTCCCATGCACTTCCGCCAATTTTGTTGAGGTGCTCACACAATGGAAAAACACGGCGCCAAGCTTTTCATTACATTCCTGCTTTGCTCTCTGGCCCTGCTCTTGAGTCTTCTTTGGACCTATGTATCGGCCATTGTGTTGGCGCTGTTGATCGCAAGCGTACTCTATCCCATGTATGCATGGGTCAAAAGGCTATTCGGGGGGCGAGAGGTCTTAGGGTCTCTTTTTATGATCCTTTTCATTCTGACGGTGCTGGTTCTCCCGGTAAGTTGGTTTGTGGGAACCCTTTCCAATGAGGCCTTTGAGTTTTACAACAAGACACGGGACTCTGTTTCCCTTAGTCAAATTCAACAGACCCTCGAGGGTGATTCGGTGTGGGCGCAGCGGATCAGGAAGTGGGGGAAGATGGCCGGGTTGGAGATCACGCCTGAAACAGTTGAAGGCCTGGCATCTTCATTGGGGAAAAAGATCGGTCTTTTCCTCTATAGCCAGATCAGTCCCCTGGCCTCCAACCTCCTTAGTTTCCTGGTACATTTCTTCCTGATGATGCTCACCATCTACTATCTGTTTCGAGATGGGGGACGACTAAGAGAATACATTTTTCAGCTCGTTCCCATGCCAAAAGAGCAGTTGGAAAAGGTGGCCAACAAGTTTCAAGAGATGGGGAAGGCCATTATTGTGGGCAACGGCCTATCCGGCATTATTCAGGGGATCCTTGGGGGTTTCGGCTTTTTCATCTTTGGAATGGGCTCCCCATTTCTCTGGGGGACAGTAATGGCCTTTACGGCCTTTTTACCCATTGTAGGGGTCTCAGCGGTCTTTATTCCGGCCACCGCCATCTTGATGCTCCAGGGAAAAGTGGGGACGGCCATTGCTTATCTGATTTACAATATGACTTACAGCTCTATCATGGAATACCTGGTGAAACCTCGACTGATTGGCAAAGGCATGAAGATGAATCAACTCCTGGTGTTTATAGGAATTCTTGGTGGGATGACGCTTTTCGGAATACTGGGTCTTGTTTACGGCCCACTAATCATCACCATATTCTTGACTCTCGCGGAGATATACAGGCTGGAGTACAGGGATCAGGCCGTATAAGATATCGGCATCGCCTCTGGAGACTTGCGAAGAGATCCAGCCCATGAAGACTGCTTTCGATCTCTTCAAGTTCTGAGATGTCTAAGTGAAGGAGGGGACATGGACCCTGAGGACCAGGTTTGCTATTTTAGAATCAAGCAGGAGGTAACAATATGCAAGGAGAAGGAGTAGGCACTACCATTACCCAGCACATCCTAAGCCAGCAACGTAAAAACCCGAAGGCAACCGGCGCCTTTACCACGCTGCTAAATGAGCTGGTCGTCGCGGCCAAGGTCATCTCCAGGGAGGCAAACAAGGCTGGGCTTGTAGATATCCTGGGGGCCACGGGCAAGATCAATGTGCAGGATGAGCAGGTGCAGAAGCTGGACATGTTCGCCAACCAGGTGATCATACAACGGATGCAGCACATCGGTCAGCTGTGGTGCATGGGCTCGGAAGAAGATCCCGATTTGATCGAGATACCTCCCCAGTATCCTAAAGGCGACTATATCCTCCTCTTTGATCCCCTTGACGGATCTTCTAACATCGACGTGAATGTGAGCATCGGGACTATTTTCGGCATTTACAAGAGACGGACCGACAGTAGAGAAGCTGAAATCCTCCTAAGCGACGTCCTGCAACCCGGTATCAAACAGATGGCAGCGGGCTATTTCATTTACGGGTCCAGCACGATAATGGTATATACCACCGGAAACGAGACAGGTGTCCATGGCTTTACCCTCTTTCCCAGCGTCGGTGAATTCCTCCTATCCCACGAGGATATCCGGATACCTGAAAGGGGAAAGATTTACAGCGTTAATGAAGGGAACTACCAGTACTGGGATGAGAAGACCAGGGCCCTGGTGGACTATTTCAAGACAAGAGACAAAGAGACGGGCAGGCCCTATACCTCCAGATATGTGGGCAGCCTGGTGGCAGATTTCCACCGCAATCTCCTAAAGGGCGGGATCTTTATGTATCCTGCTGACAAAAAAGACCCCAAAAAACCATCAGGGAAACTGAGGCTGATGGTGGAAGCCAACCCCCTGGCTATGGTAGTTAAGGAGGCAGGTGGATACGCCAGCAACGGCCACGGCCCTATCCTCGAAATCGACCCGGGCACACTGCATCAAAGGGTGCCCCTTTACATTGGAAGCAAGAAGGATGTGGATTTGGCTGAGGCGGTCATCAGCGGAAAGAAGAAGCTAGATTAGACCAACTCCCCTTTCCTGGCTCGCAACATCTCCACAAAGGTCTCGATACGGAGGGCTGTTCGGCCATCAACCGGGCCGGGCCGGTCCCCCTCAAGGGTGAGGATGGGGATGGGGATGACCTCCCTTAGGACGATATCGTAGATCTGCCTGTAACAAAATGTCTGGGTATAGTGGATCAGGCCGTCCAATTGCCGCCCATTGATGGCCTCTTTGATATCCCTGAGTCTTGTGCCGATATCGTAGGGATATGTGTATTGTAAGTACTGCTCTACGATATCCACCTGCCCGAAGGGCATACTGAACTGTCTCTGCACCTCATTGAAGACCACCCTGGCATCCAAAGATTCAATAAACTCATAGAACTGAGTGAAGATGGGGGGTACGCCTAAATAGCCCAGGCGGATCTCGTCGGTCCGGGGCGTTCTGTCCTGGACCTTGGCAAGAAATTGCTCCAGGTCCTTTTCAAACAGATCGGGATTGCCGTTGAAATCAGAACTGCTGACCAAGAATTGATGATTCTCCAGCCCAGTGACCACATTCTTGGCATAGGTCAGTTGGTCCAATCTCTTGAGCTTGGCCCTGATACTTTCCAGCCGCGACCCCATACCCTCTATCTCGTGCCAGGTGGTGGAAAGCTCCTTCCTGAGGGATTCCATCTGGGCCTGCAGGGTCTCTCTGCTGCGGTCCAGGGGATATTCAAAAGGGATTACCCGAACCCCCCTTCGTTCCAGCACCTCGCCCAGCGCAATGGTGTTACTGCAGTCCCCACCTGTCACGGCTATGACCTCTCTAATGCCATGGTTGATCACCGTGCTGTAGATCCCCTTGATCCAAGCACATATATTGTGTGAAAAACCTGCTGTTTCAGCCTGGGTCACAAGCTTGCCGGGACTGTTGGAAGTGATAAAGAGGTGGTTGAGGTCCACTGGTCTTAGGCCAGCAGCCAGGATGATTTCCAACGGAACTGTCGCCTTGATTCCGATCAAAATCCCTTTGCCTCCACAGAATGGAATATGATTTCGTGGAGTTCAAGACAGGTCAGCCTGTTACCATAAACAGCGCCCGTATCCAGGCCAAACTTGTTTTCCATGACAAGGGGGCTTTGAAAAGGGGTGTGACCAAAAATCACCTTTTTCCCAAAATCATAGTCTGAGTAGATAAAGGGTTCCCGAATCCAGACCAT
>JAUUVE010000309.1 GCA_030589715.1 Desulfobacteraceae bacterium
GGGGCTGAATATATCCTGAATTCCTCTCTAATATCGTTATTTTCCTTTTTATCGATATCCACCTCGGATATTATTACTTCATCGCCCCAAAGCCTCTTGCCCTCACCCAAGACATGCCTTATCTCCTCGCACGCCTGAGATCCCTTCTGGCTGAAGAAAAGGATTGCATAGCGGTGTTGAAGCCTTGCCTCCATGATCTGCTCTTTTGCCGGATTCATAGGACCTTCCATGGCACGAACCAGGGCCATACCCCTCTTACCTTCGGCAAGGAAACGGTCCAGTCTACTCAACAAGGTTGGTCTTACCGTACAATCTGCATCTTCCTTCTCACAATAGGCCAGAGTCAAGCCACACTCGCACGCACAGTCTAGAACTGCCTTCATCTTGGCCAGTTCAGAATTTTCCTTATCGCTGCTGTCCACACCCTTTGCCCTGCCATCCAGGACAAAGAAAAACAAAAGGGCCAGGGCACATAGGCCCGTTACCATGGTCCTACAAATCTTTTTATGCATGATATTCCTCCCTTTGATTAGAATGAACTTCGGTTACGACGCCGTTTATGATCTGAAGCCTGTGATTGCTCTCAGTGGCGCTTTGGTGGTCATGGGTCACCATGACGACCGTTATCCCGTTTTCTGAAAATTGCTTGAAATACTCCAAGATCTCACCACTCAACTTTGGGTCAAGATTGCCCGTGGGCTCATCGGCCAAGATGATGGATGGATCATTTGCCAGCGTCCTGGCCAGGGCCACGCGCTGGCGCTCCCCCACACTAAGCTGCGCCGGACGATGTCCTATCCTGTGAGAGAGGCCTACACGATCCAGGAGTTCCAGGGCCTTCCGACGCTGCTCCTTCCCTGGAACCCCGGCCAGGCTCATGGGGACCTCCACATTTTCAAGGGCGGTGAGATAGGGGATCAGGTTAAAGGTCTGGAACATAAATCCAAGGACATGCAACCGTATCCTCGCCCTTTCCTTGTTATCCACCTTATAAAGGGAAGTTCCATTGATCCTTACCTCTCCAGTGGTGGGTTCAATGAGTCCCCCAACCGTCAGCAAAAATGTGGACTTTCCGCTACCACTGGGGCCCACCACAGTTACAAACTCCCCTTGCCTTATTAAAACGTTCACGTTGTTTAAAGGAACGATCTGTTCCCCGTCTTGATTAAAGATCTTGCTCAAATTCGTTATTTCGATCATGATCACTCCTCCATAAAGAGAGAAGCCGGGTCACGTTTGGTGGCCCGATGCGATGGAAGCCAGGAGAATATGACCGTCAGGGCCATGGTTATTAGAAGTGTCCAGACCAGCATCTCGGGTCTTGGAGCGATCTCTAATTCCAACAGCTTGGGTCCTATCCATTTGGCAGTCATAATACCCATAATAAAGCCCATGAGGCCACCCAAGAGCCCCAACACGGCGGCCTTCTTTATAAAGGTCAAAAAGATGAATCTTGAGGAGGCTCCTATGGCCATCAGGACCCCGATCTCTCGACGTCTCTCCAGGACATTAGATGCCATGGTATTGCTGATGAGTCCCCATCCCACAAGCAAGACCACAAGCAGAATTACGAAGGTAAACCTTTCCATCAGCCGTACTGTGCCTGCCTGTGTCCTGGCGATCTGGGTGATTGTTTGGGTCTTGACGCCTGGCAGCAATTTCCGGATATTGGCCGCAAGCAGTGCCATGTCCTGTTTGCAGCCGCATCCGATCAGCTCAATGGCGTTTATCACCCTTCCCTTCCCCAGTATGTCCTGGGCCTGATGGAGATGGATAAAGACACGGAGGTCATCCACAGAACCGATCTCTTCCAGGACCTTTACGATCTGGAAATCGTGGGGGCCGATCCTGAGGCTGTCACCCTCGGTCTTTCCCAGCAAACGGGCTGATTCATTGCCGAGGAAGACCTCTCCCTTCTCTATGTTTTCCAAGGATGCCCTCGCCTTATTCTTGCTTGAGGTCTTAAGGGAAAGATCGGGGACTTGAGAAGACATCTGATGTTGATGTTGCCCCTTTTTTTCACTCGCCTCTTTGTGCCCGCTCTCCTTGTCTTCCTCTGCGGCCATAAAGAGCTTGAGGCCTGAAGACCTCCACTTAGGCCTTACCCGATGCTCCTTTTTGGGGAGTATCCCGGTCAATATAAGCCTTTCCCCCTGAATTGAATAGGAGGATGAGAGCTTTGGGATCACGTGGTGAATCTCTTCACCCAGTTCAGAGGATGTGAGCATGTGGACATACCTCTCGGGTAAGACCTCATCACCAAAATCTGCCGTGTAGTAACCTGACAAAGAGGTGCTCTCGGGAAGGATAATCATATTGGCCCCAAGGGTATGCATCTGCTCAGAGATCTCATCCCTTGCCGAGACAGTGACCGTACGCGCAGAAACGATCACCGCCACGGACACCACAAGGGCCACCAAGGTTGACATGACCCCCACCTTCCTATGTAAGACCTCTTTCAGTATTAGCTGAGAAGAGTTCATGATATCTCCCTCTTACGTGCATCCGGAGATGGATCATTACTGACAGGAACTCTCACCTGTCACACCATAGCCGGGTTGGCAGGCGCTCCCGCCCGTGATAGTGGATTGACCACAGCCACTATTCATGGCAAGGATATTCTGAAAAGAATCAAAGACCTTTCTCTCCGTGAGACCGCCCTCGATCTTTTCTATCAATAGGCCTGTGGGAGCGATCACAAATACAGGAACTCCCTTTTTGCTCCCTTTCTCGTATTTGAGGGCAGAAAGAAGCGGTTTTTCAGAGGCCTCCCCGGGATCAAGCCAAACGGCTGTGGCAATCCCACCCAGCTTCTGCACGGCCGGCACGAGGGTCTGTCTTGTATCCTGATATGCCTTGTCATCGGGAGGTCCCACGGCCAAGAAGATGGTCTTCCCCTGCTGGATGGCCAACAATACCTCCGCCATCTTTGGGGACACAAGTCCACGTCTCAGACTCTTAAGCGGCGGTTCCCCTCGAAAAAAGGCCGAGACAGCGCCATTGGGTGCGACCATGACCAGGGATGGGCCTTGTATACGATAGTATTTGATCAGGCCCTTCTCCCCCTCGTCTGCCAGCGAGATGGGAATCACAGCGAGCCTCTCTTTGAACTCTCTTTGAAACTTCTGAAGCTCCTTTATATATTTTGATTTCTTACCGTCCTTTTCATCGTACACATAGAGGAGACTGCTACGGTGGTTCAGGGCCTCGGAAAACATTTTCCTTTCCCCGGACGAGATATTAAGCCCTGAGTTACTTTCATATGTTTTATCATATCCGTAGCTTATGGCTAATCGCTTAAGTTTTTGATGAATTATTGGCCTCTGGGTGCAGGCCTTGTGTTTTTCCTCACATTCAGCCAATTTATATCCGCAGCCACAGGTGCACCCCCCTAATTCAAGCAGAGAAGGCCCCCCTGGGTTTGTAGCAGATGGAAGCTTTGCAAGGATTATTGGTCGCTCTTTACAATCCGGATCATCCCTTTTACATTCACTAAGTGTAAGGTCACAGCCACAGTAACACCCCAGGATCTCGGAGATCTCCGAAAGCCATGGCCCTTTCTTCTCGTCTGCCATCTCCCCTGAGGCGATCGCGGTCCCGGGAAATATGGCCAAACGATCGAAACCTGGTGTCAAGAACACAGTCAAAAGAAGACCAAAAACCAAAAAGATCAATTTGGAATCTCGCATAGTTATTCTCCTAACAGTAACA
>JAUUVE010000310.1 GCA_030589715.1 Desulfobacteraceae bacterium
GACCAGATATCCTCGATGAGGTGAACTATCAGATGGTCGTAATAGGCTTTCTTATGTTGACCCTCGGCATTATCACTGGGGCTGTCTGGGCACATTCGGCCTGGGGAAGCTATTGGACCTGGGACCCCAAAGAGACATGGTCTCTTATTACCTGGCTAATATATGCCTCGGTGATTCATTCCCGTATGGTGAGGGGCTGGAGAGGAAAGAAGATCTCAGTTTTATGCATTATAGGCTTTTGTTGTGTGCTATTCAGCTATTTCGTGTTCAATTACCTGGCTGGGCTTCACAGTTTTGGCATATGACAATAACTGTCTGCAGCCCATAATGATACCCCTCCTCCCCACTCTTGTAACCTTTATTTGTAAGAGACTCAACCACGCCGGGCATCAGGCCTATCTTGTGGGTGGTGCCCTCAGGGATGCATGTCTTGGTCGGCCCGTAACTGACTGGGATGTGGCTACCTCTGCCACGAGTGTGGCAATCGAGAGGATATTTCATGACAAGAAGTATTTTGCCCTCAAAGAAGATACCGTGACACTTGTGGATTCGGGCCACCACTTCCATGTAACCCCCTTCAGGACAGGGAAGGGGGGGCTGATGGGGGATCTTGGTCACCGCGATTTCACAATTAATGCCATGGCCTTTGACCTGGATAGGGACAAAATATCCGATCCCTATGGAGGGAGGCCGGATCTGTCTAAAAGGCTGATCAGGGCAGTCAGAGACCCTGAGAAACGCTTTCGGGAAGATCCCCTTCGGCTCTTGCGAGCCGTCAGGATCGCTTCTGAACTTGGGTTTCGGGTGGAGCCGGCCACCCTGAAGACCATTACCAGCATGGCCTTCCTTCTTGAGTCGGTTGCGCCCGAACGTATCAGGGAGGAGTTAATAAAGATTATGATGAGCCCAAGGCCCTCGGTAGGTTTCAACCTGATGGTCCGGACTGGGCTCTTAAACCACTTCCTCCCGGAACTCCTGGAAGGTTATCGAAGAAGGCAAAACAACTACCACAGGCATACCATCTTTAAGCATATAATGATGACCGTTGACACTGTCAAACCGGACCCTGTCTTGAGGCTTACGGCCCTGCTGCATGATATTGCCAAACCTCGGGTAAGAAAAAAGGTGGCAGGCCAGTGGCGCTTCCATGGCCATGAAGAGGCAAGCGCCGAGTTGGCAAAGGGGGTCATGGAACGTCTCAGGTTCAACAAGGAAATAACCGGGAAGGTTATCAACCTCGTAAGGCATCACATGATCGGGTACAACTCGGATTGGACTGACGCTGCAATCCGGCGTCTAATCAGGCGTGTGGGAGTCGAGCAGATGGAGGATCTATTGGTCTTCCGCCGATCAGACATATTGGCACACGGCCTGAAGAGCCAAAATCTGGACCTTTTGAGTGAACTTAAAAAGAGGGTAAAGGACCAGATCAGGCATAAGGTCCCAACCGGAATAAAAGACCTTGTCATAAACGGCCACGTGGTAATGGAGGTTACAGGGCTCTCACCCGGGCCGGAGGTAGGAAGGGTTTTAAAGGAGTTGAATGAAAAGGTCCTGGATCGTCTCGAGTTGAACAATGCAGAAGAACTTGTGGCCCTCCTGCAGTATATGAAGACCCATTGACCCCTCTTGGCTACCAAAATCCTCTTTCTCCCTTGACCATTGCAATTGTATTCTCTATACTCCGATGCTCAAAAAGCAGGATCTGTTTGACCCTCGTTAGCCAATGCCGGTGGAGAAAATGAGAGCTCGTTGCGGAAAATCCATTCTGAAAATAGTCCTTGTCATGTTCACCATGCTGCTCTTAGGCAGCTGTGCTCCCGATTTTTTTCTCCCCGGCCCTGAAACGCAGCCGACTCCGGAGAAAACTGTAGCAAACAAGGCCGAATCTTCTCCTCAAGGGCCTACCCTCGCCAAAGAAGAAGGAGGGCCACCCTCCTCAAAGGAAACGCAACAGACAGTAGCCCCCCCAGATCTCCAGAGTGTTGCTAAGATTGGCACTCCAGCCAAAGTGCCAAGAAACGAAAAGATCGCTGCCCATATCAAGGCTGAACAGGCGAAAGAGGTCCCCTCCCCTTTCAAAACCGGAGAAGCAAGAGGAGTTGCGGGTCCTTCCAAGACCCAAGAGGTAAAAGCCCCTGCCCCTCCTCCTCCAAAGATAAAGAAAAAGAGTGATCAAGAACTGCTTGACTCCGCCCTGGAGTTTTGTCAGGCCTCCTATGATTTCTGGGAACAAGGAGATCTCGAAAACGCAATTGAATCCCTTGACCAGGCCTACTCCCTCATTCTGAAGGTGGACCCTGGTCAGAATTCCGATCTCCTTCAACAAAGGGACGACCTCCGGATCACCATATCAAAGCGGATTATGGAGGTCTACTCCTCCAGATACACCGTGGCCAACGGGTTTTATAAGGCCATTCCCCTCGTAATGAACAGGCACGTACAAAACGCCATCAATCTGTTAAAGGGAAAGGAGAGGAAGTTCTTTCTCAATGCCTACCGCCGTTCAGGAAGGTATCGGTCTGCCATTGTAAAGGCACTAAAGGAGGCAGGATTACCAGAGGAGCTTTCGTGGCTGCCCCTTATTGAAAGCGGATTCAAAGTCAGGGCCCTTTCAAGGGCAAGGGCGCTGGGGATGTGGCAGTTTATCGCCTCAACGGGCTACAAGTACGGTCTAAAAAGAGATCGCTGGATAGATGAAAGGATGGATCCCAAAAAATCCACTGCCGCGGCCATTGCCTACCTGAAGGAATTGCACCAGATCTTTGGAGATTGGGATACGGTCCTGGCCGCCTATAACTGCGGTGAAGGGAGGGTCTTGAAGCTCATACGCAACCAAAGGATAAACTATCTGGATCATTTCTGGGACCTCTACGAAAAGCTCCCCAGGGAGACGGCGTTTTATGTGCCAAAGTTCCTGGCAGTACTACATATTCTAGACGACCCCGGGATTTACGGCTTCACACTGCCCCCTGTGGATGAGGAAATTCAAACCGATGTCGTTACCATTAACAGGGAGGTCCACGTAAAGGCCATCGCCAAGGAGCTTGGTGTATTATACGGCCTTCTAAAAAAGCTAAACCCCGCCCTAAGAAGAAATTCCACCCCCAACAGGCCATACGCCTTTGAGGTGCCCAAAGGCAAAGGGGAAGTGCTCTTGGCAAAGTTGGATCATATACCCCTTTGGCGACCACCAATTCCCTCCTATGTGATGCACAGGGTTAAGAGGGGAGAATCACTCTCTGTCATCGCCCGAAGATACAGGACCAGTGTCAGGGCTATTGTGAACCTGAACGGACTTAGGAGCAGCCGTTTCATAAGGACCGGCTGGAAGCTAAAGATCCCCACCGGGAGAAGGTATGTGTCCCTTCGAAAGCCCTCTCCGCGAGTCACCGCTTCAAGGACTACGGGGAAACCTGAAAAATACGTGGTCGGGAAGGGGGATTCCCTGTGGAAAATCGCAAAGCACTTCGGGACCACTGCCAAGGCCATTCAATCCTTAAATAAACTACAGGGTACCATCCTGAGCGTTGGGGAGACCCTCGAAATCCCCACAGCTCACAGGGCAAAAAAAAGGATGAAGACCAGGCCATATACAATCCTGAAAGGGGATTCACCATACCTTATTGCAAAGAAACACCAGATGAACCTCTTCGAACTCCTCAGACTAAATAACCTCACGCCTAAGAGCACTATCTTCCCC
>JAUUVE010000131.1 GCA_030589715.1 Desulfobacteraceae bacterium
AAGGCGTAAATGGAGGTTGTATCATGCAGATAGGTTTTTACTTTGACCAGACCCGGTGCACAGGCTGCAGCGCCTGTCGTGTGGCCTGTAAGGACTGGAACGACATACCGGCCGGACCTGAGAATTGGATACGGGTACTTTACACGGAAAATGGGAAGTTCCCCGACGTGTTTGTGAGCTACATGGTCGCTCCCTGCTGGCACTGCCTGGACCCGGTATGTATCCCGGCATGCCCGGTGAGTGCCATAACAAAGAGGGATGAGGACGGGATTGTCCTGGTGGACAGCGATGGCTGCCTGGGAAATGAGGAGTGCGATGAGAAATGCCTCAAGGCATGTCCCTATGACGCCCCCCAGTTCGGCCCGGAAAAGGGCACAAAGATGCGCAAGTGCAATTACTGCCTGGACCGTTTCGTCCAAGGCAAGCTCCCTGACTGCATCGAGGCCTGTCCGGTCAGGGCCCTGGATGCGGCACCTTTGGAGGACCTGGAGGAAAAATACGGGGCTGGGAAGGAAGCAGAGGGTTTCAAATACTCCAAAAGGACCAGACCTGCCGTTGTCATCAGGGCCAAGGGTTGAGGGAATTAAATTACTACCAGCTAGAGCAGGTAGATTTGTTGCACGACTGAAAGTCATTTATTTTGCACATTTATTTTGAACCGCAGAACCGCAGAACAAGGAACTGCCGAACATCGAAGTGAAGGTTCTTGTTTTCTTCCTTTCAAAAACTTCTGCAGTTCGAAATTCTCTCCGAGCCGTGAGGTCTCCAAACACTCCGGGGCGTAGGCCCGCTACGGGCCGGAGGCCGGGGCAGAGACAACGGTTCTGCCGATGGATTTTCTTTCTTTGGCCCGGAGTGATGGAGGATTGGAGCATTGGAAAAGGAGGTCTATGCCCTATGGCAGAGAGAGGAAAAACAAGCCTGGTAAGGACCGTCTGCCCGGCCCACTGTGGTATTGATGCCTGCGGTATCCTCGCCCACGTGAACGGGGACCGGGTGGTCAAGGTGGAGCCAGCAGACTTTCCGGATCCCAAGCACAAAAGGATCTGCCTCCGCGGGCTTTCCAGCCTGGACATCACCTATCACCCTGATAGGCTGAAATACCCCATGAGACGGAGAGGAGAGAGGGGTGAGGGAAAATTCGAGCGCATATCGTGGGGTGAGGCCCTTGATACCATTGCCGAGAGGTTTAAAGGGCTTGCGGACAGGTACGGCTGGAGGTCCATAGGGTGGACGCTCGGGGGTCCAGGTGCCGGCACCACCAAATTCGGGGCCTACCTGCGACTTGCCAGCCTGACCCAGTCCACCCGAGTCAGCGCCTGGGGCTATGGCGACTCGGCCCTACCCTGCGGTAGCCGCGCGCTCTTTGGTGCCCAGTTCCCTTACCAGTTCCTCATGGGCAAGTTCCTGACGGGCAAGGTTAAACCGGAGATGGTGGTTGTCTGGGGCTCGAACCCGGCAGAGTCCCAACCCCTGAATATGATGCGCCGGATCATGGATGCCAAGGAAAGGGGGGCCCATGTGGTGGTCATCGACCCCCGCTTTACGGTCACTGCCTCCAAGGCCGACCAGTACCTGGGGGTCCGGCCCGGTACGGATGCGGCCTTGGCCCTGGGGATGATAAATGTCATCTTCCGCGAGGGGCTTCAGGATGATGGGTTTATCCAAAGACATACTGTCGGACCTTATCTGGGCAGGACCGATACGGGGGAATATGTGAGGGGGAGAGACATCGGTGCGGAGGGATCCGAGGAGTATGTGATCTGGGACGGAGCATCCGATTCCCCCAGGGTGTGCAGCGATGTGGGAATTACCCCCCTGATGAGCGGAACCCACACGGTAAAAGGCCTTACATGCAAGCCTGCCCTCCAACTTCTGATGGACCTGGCCCAGGAATACCCTCCCGAGCGTACCGCGGAAATCACCGGAGTCCGGACCCACATCATCACCCGGCTGGCCCAACGGATAGGCACTGCCAATTCTGTCACGTTCGTGACCAATATGGGATTTACCAGGACCTACCATGGCGATATCTCCCTGAGGGCCCTCGGAACGGTTGCTGCCCTTACCGGCAATGTCACCGCAACCTTTAGCGGCGGCTACCTCCCTGCGGTGCTCAACTGGCGACCCTTTCTCCATGCCGACCCGGATAGACCTTCATATTCCCGCCTGGGGATACTCCAGCTCTACGATGCGGTCATTTCAGACAAACCATACCCTATAAAGGCGGTCTGGTTTTCCTTCATAAACTTCCTAAACCAATGTGCCCATAGCACCAAAATCGCTAATGAAATATTTACCAAACTAGATCTCATAGTGGCCGCAGAATTATTTATGACACCCACTGCCCGCTATGCCGATATCCTGCTGCCCGCCTGCAGCTATCTGGAATTTTCAGACCTGATCCCATTCCCCTATCCATATGTACAGCTCCAGCAGAAGGTTATAGAGCCACTTTATGAATCCAGGTCCGATGTGGATATTGCCTCGGGATTGGCCGGGAGGCTGGGCCTTGGGGAATACTTTGACAAAGGAGAGGAAGGCTTTATTGACTTGATCCTGGACTCAGGTGACCCTTCAATGGAGGGGATCACCAGAGAAAGACTCAGGGAAGGTCCCATGAGACTAAGACTTATCCCTGATATGGACCAGCAGCTTGACATCCCCTTTTCCACGCCCTCAAGAAAGATAGAGTTTTATTGTGAGCGTCTTAGGGAGGTGGGGCAGGCGCTGCCTGTCTATCTGGAACCCCTGGAGGCCCCGCTAAAACCGGAGGGAAAGAAATACCCCCTCACTTTTATCCAGGGCCACAGCAGGTTCCGTACCCACTCCATGTTTGCGAATGTGCCCTCCCTGCTCGAACTGAACCCCGAGCCAGTGGTAGAAATAAATCCAAGAGACGCCGCAGAAAGAGATATATCTGATAATGACCTTGTCACGGTATTCAATGACCGAGGCAAGACTACCCTCAGGACAAGGGTTATGGAGGGCGTCAGGCCCCGGGTTGTCAACATCACCGAAGGGTGGTGGATCGGTCAATTCAAGGAGGGGAGCGTAAATCACCTGACCCATGATGTCATCAATCCAGTCCAGGAGACCTTATACGAACCCAACATGCACATGAATGATGTGGCCGTTGAAGTAGTAAAAGCCGATAATCAGGACTCACCGCAAAGACCCCGGTACCATCTCCCGGAGCTACCCCAGTACCATCTCCCGGAGCTACGGGGCAGGCGGGGCAGGCGCTGAGGACGCAGAGGGGAGATTGCGAAAACAAAAAAATCTAGACTCAGCGGCCTTTGCGGCTCTGCGGTGAGAAATTAGAACCGAGGAGGTGACCGGTTGAAAAAGCGACTGGGACTTGTCATCGACCAGGAACGCTGTCTTGGATGCGAGGCCTGCACCGTGGCTTGCAAGATAGAAAATGCCACCAAAGAACACTGGATCCGTGTTGAGACCCAGAATGCGGCCCAAAAGGATACACCAGAGGGCCGCTTTCCCGACCTGAAAATGAGTTTCCTGCCACGGCTTTGCAACCACTGCGCCCAGCCCCCCTGCGTGGATGCCTGCCCATTGGAGGCCCTGGGTAAAAGGGAAGACGGTCCTGTGGTTTTGGATCAACAAAGGTGCGACGGTTGCCAGGCCTGTATGGAGGTCTGCCCCTATGATGCCATCCGCTACAACAACCATGAGGAAAAGGCAGAAAAATGCAACCTTTGCATTCATAGGATTGACAAGGGCCTTGAGCCCTTCTGTGTCATCTGCTGTGAGGGTCAGGCCATGCATTTTGGTGACCTGAATGACAACACAAGCGCGGTCTCCAGAATCCTGGATACAAGAGAGACCTTTCAACTGAATCCTGAGGCGGGGACCGAACCCTCGCTATATTACTGCAGCCCTAAGCCCCCTAGGGGCCTATAGGAAAAGGAGGTGGATTATGTCTGAAGTGGACCTGAGTGTAATCGGTAAAAAGACCGAACCCGTCATCTTTGAGTATACCTGGAAGGATGTGGTCCTTTATGCACTGGGTGTGGGCGCTTCCGCTGAGGATCTGGACTTTGTCTATGAACGCGTACCTGGGGGACTGAAGGTCCTGCCAAGCTTTTGTGTGGTCCCGGCCATGAGGGCCTATCCTCATGTGGGCGATAAGGTGGACTGGTCACGCTTCTTGCACGGCGAGCAGACGATCCGGGTTCCCGCTCCCCTGCCTACTGAGGGACGATTTGTGGTGGTGGGTGAGGTAACCGACATTTATGACAAGGGCAAGGCAGCGGTCTACCATATCAAGAT
The DNA here is from genome assembly GCA_030589715.1 of Desulfobacteraceae bacterium. GTDB lineage: Bacteria > Desulfobacterota > DSM-4660 > Desulfatiglandales > Desulfatiglandaceae > JABMQV01. Next base: position 4,291 of record JAUUVE010000131.1, read on the forward strand.
CTCGGGTCAGACAGAAGATGGACACCACTCCTTTGATACCTATTGGGTCAATTTTTATGTGGGGGCCGGAGGGGTTGGAGGCGACCCGGGGCCAAAGTCTGAAATCCTAAGTCCACCTGAAGATACAGAACCGGACTACAGCATCTCTTCCAAGGTCACCGAAAACCAGGCCGCCCTCTATCGCCTCAATGGTGACCTCAATCCCTTACATCTGGACCCGGAGTTCGCCAGGCAGGGCGGTTTTGACAAACCGATCCTTCACGGCCTCTGTACTTACGGCTTTACCGTTCGCGCCATTGTCAACGATGTCTTAAACGGAGAGGTGGAGCGCCTTAAGAGCTTCAGGGCCCGGTTTGCCAGTGTGGTTTACCCAGGAGACACCCTCACCACCCGCTGCTGGATGCAGAACGGCGGGGCCATCATACAGGTTGAGACAGACCGAGGAGTGGCCTTGAGCAACGCCCTCTGCGAATTCGCATAAGGGATCCAGGCCAATAATACACAAGCGTGGAATCGGGGACGTTGTGAAAGCGCCAAAGCCCCCAGGATCAATTCGTTTCTGTTTTGGTGGCATATTGCCGGTACGGCTGGAAATAGGACCTCACCTCTGCTGGAACCGCGGTGAATCGAACAATATGTGCGTGTCTACTCTCCCCCGAGTGCCCTATCACCTTGCCATAGAAATCCTTACCCGTGAGCTCTTGTTCCCTTTTTTCGTTCAGGCACTATATAACCCCTTTTCCGTTGACCAAAGCGCTGGCAGTACCTACCACTGTCTTCTCGCCGCTGAGGCTCTCACACCAGACCTCGCAATTGAGCCTGATGGCGGAACCTGCGGGGACCCTTTCCCGGACAATGCCTCTGGTGGTAATGACGTCCCCAGGTAATGTGTATCCAATGAACTTAATGGATAGCGTCCCGCCCTGAAGCCAGTTTTTGCCAAAGAACCGGGTCAGCATTTCGGAGAGGTAGGCGTGGGACATCAGACCCTGAGCTATAGGCGCGGGTAGCCCCGCCTTCTTGGCACTCTTCCAATCCGTGTGGATATTGAGGTTGCTCCACATACTAAAAAGGCGCATGTCCTCAAAGCTAATCTCTTTTCGCACCGGAGGCAGCTCCTGCCCCACCTCAATATTTCTGGTGGCTATGGTCATGATTTTTCCTCCGTAGTTCCACCCTTCTTGTATTTGGCGGCATTTGAGACAGGAACATGCAATAGTCCCAACTCAGCAGCTTCCCTTACCCGCTCATCATCGATCATGGCGTGGTTTCTAGTGCGCATTATCTCCACTCCGTCTTCGTCAACTATCAGTGATTCGATGACGATGTATCCCTTCCCCCGTTTTTCATATTTATCAGTCACCTTAGTAGTAATACGCGCCGGCTTGCGAAACGGGAGTGGATTAATGAATTCGGTCTCCTGCCTGGCATGAACAAAGCCAAAGGGATATTGATAGCGGTGCATGGTGGCCTCCATGGGTGCATCATCGAGCAGGGGGTGATAAGTGATGGGGCCTCCCCAAGGCGACTCACGATAATACCAGGGGTTTTCTTCCTTGAGAGCCGCCAGGAATCTCCCCTGCATATCCTCATCAAAAACAACGTGGAGTTCAGGCATCTCCTCACCCACCCCCATTTCCTCAAAGACCATCACAGGTCCTTCTACCTTAGCTTTCAGGGGCATTGGTTAACCTCCTTTCGTTTTGAATTGCTAGCGAAATGGAATTGAACTTGGCACCTTTCCAATCTCTATTATTGACTGGACCTGTAAGTGAATAGACAGGTATCGACATATGCGTCCAGGACCCTACGGACGACCTTTTTGCAAGGACGCTGGTCCTTCTCCGGCTCTCTGGAGCGACGATATCGGGTAAATATGTAAGGCGAAATATCCCGGAGCATAACACAACCGTGAGCTGGATCTAAAGCGGAATGATCATATCAACTCCATGCTGGATAATTCCGGTCACTACCATTGTAAACCCCGATGTTGCAAAAAAGCCCGGCGCTTTTTGAGAACGTTCTGTTATCCTGCGCCAAGAGATG
>JAUUVE010000406.1 GCA_030589715.1 Desulfobacteraceae bacterium
CTTTGAGAGAGCGCCTTCAAGAAACACCCGAACCCCACTCCAGCAACCCGATTATTCCTCCCGGACTTATTGAGAAGTTACGAAAATTGGACATCAGGTCGGTCTGGGTTATAAGGTTCAGGGTTCCCATAACCTGGCCCAGACAACCCCACTTTAATCAAAAAGAGCCAATCAAGCCGGTAATTTCTGTCCATACTCCAAGGGGTTAAGCCACTCCGGCCCTTCCAATCCCATATCAATGGGTCAAAAAATAGCAGAAAACCACTTGACAAAAGTACCACAATGTGGCATCTTTCCATTGGGGTACGTGGCCGGGTGACCGCTACGGGTGAATATCGGGATGACTTTTTGTTCTGATCACGACGCGTGCCGCTGGTAAAAGGATCTCCTTCATATGTTGGTTTGACCAATCCTCCCTGGTCCCGAGGGTAAACCAGCTACCCCTAAATTCAGAAGAGCCTCTTTGGAATAGCCACTTTACTGATGCGTTTGGCGCGCGCGGCCTCCCGGTCTATTTCCCGTGGCCGGCCCTTGGATGGAGGGTGGGAAAGGGTATCTCGCACGCCAAGAAATGGGGTTTAAGATGGTCAAAAAAAAGATCGAGTCTCATGTGAAAGATCGGTACGGGATGAGCCTGTATGGATTCATTAAACAAAAGGTCGAGGCGGAGGCCCTTCACGATTCTGAAATTGCCTCTTGCCTGGGCGTATCTACTAGCTCAATAGGAAGGTATAGAAGACTCTATGGAATTGGAAAGACAGACGGGTTTGCAAGGCGGTTTGAGCGCACTTACGGTAAGGGCGCGATTGAAATGTTCAAGCACATCATATCGGATACGGACAACTCTCTTGCGGGTGTAGCCAGGCATTTTCAATTCTCCCGTGAAAACGCCAGGAGGATCTATGAGAAGATCTACGGATACCCCTATACCGAGACGCACAGAAAAAAGCAGTGGAAGAGGAGGGAGAAAAGACTTGCAGAGACGAGGTGGAGATCGAGGCGGATAGGGGACTTAATAAACATCAGGGATAAGATAAATTCCATGGGGATTGATTCCCGTATCACAAATACCGGTCGCCGACACGTCGTGTTGACGAACGGGCACAAACTTGCGCTCACGGTTGCGACGACAACGGTGATGATTGGTAGAAAGCATTATTTCCGGTTCAACAATTCAAAATACACCCATGAAGACTTTGATTTTTTGATCTGCCTCTGCAAGACCCAAGGGCAGGATGTCCATTTTATTATCCCTGCCGAGGCCGTGCCTCCAAAGTGTATTGTTTCTCTATTACCCCAGGCAACGGAGGAGCAAAGCAAGTATACACGGTTCCGGGAGGCGTGGCATCTCCTTGCGCACAATAACTGAAGATTCCTGAGTCACGCCTGCCCACCACCTGCCCCCTCGCCTGCCTGTGCGTGCCTGCACGCAGACAGGTGTCTTGCATGGCAGACGGGTCGGCCTCGCCGTCAGGCGAGGCGGGCGGACTTTGCCGTAGGGCGTACCGATAAAACAGGGCACGGTGCCTCCCTGACAACACGATCCGTGGTTGATCCAACGAACAACGTCTCGACCAGACTGTGACCTCTAACCCCCAGGACGATCAAATCGACGTTATGAACCACCGCATATTTTGTCAGCTCTTCGTGGGGTTGCCCGGCCAAAAGGGTTGTTTTGGAGGTGCACCAGTTATGCACTTCTTCGGGAACCATTCCGGTGAGCTTTTCGTTCAACTTCTTACGCAGGTCCTGCTGAAACCCCTCTTTCTCTTCTAATGTTGGCCTGAGCAAGTCTTTGTAGACAGGTGGTTCAATCACATGGGCGAGGTGCACCTCGGACTGAAACTCCTGGGCCAGGCTAAGGCCGTATTGGAAGGTCAGGTCGGAGTCGGGGGAGAAATCGCATCCCACAAGAATCCTTTGAAAGCGGATCTCTTTATTCATGGAGGCTGCCAAATTCTGCTCCGGGCTACGTACGGCAAGTAATGGGCATGGAAGCGTCCGCATCAACCGCTCGGTTACTGATCCAAGAACAAGCCGTTTTAGACCGGAGCGGCCATGGGTAGCTGAGACGACCAGGTCCGCATCCTTCTCTTCAGCTAAGCGGGCTATTTCACCGGCAGTATGGCCCACCATGATCAGTGGTTCCCAGTCGACTGGCTGGTCACCTATCAATCTCCGAAGATCCTCATGGGCATAATCGGTGATTCTTGTCTCTCGATCCAAAGGTTCTAAAAAACCTTCTCCGTACATGGCAACAGAGGATATATCGATCACATGGCACAAATAGAGTTTGGCTCCGAATTCTTTGGCCAAAGCAATCCCGAAAGGAATGGCGTGATTGGAGAAGTCTGAAAAATCGGTGGTGCAAATAATGTTTTTTAGTTCAATTTTCATGGCCTTGCTCCTCCTTTCTCTCTGGATGGGTGATAATAAGCCGCTTTTTTGAGAAAGTAGTATAGAGAGATTTGCCTTGAGTGTCAATAATGAGGCTCCCCCATGATGTTGCGGTCGTTGGGTTTGCGCTGAATGGGTGCGCGAACCATCGGGAGGTCCGATTGCTTGAATGAGCTATTTACTTTATGGACGTCCCACAGTCCGTAAATAAATGGGGAGTCCGGTGCTTTATTGAGGCTACGAAAGGAACGAAGAACATACTGGGATGTTTGCAATTTTCCTCTCCGGCATGGAAGATGAGGCCGAGGGATAGATGGATTGGGTGGAACGACGAGCAACGGTGACACTCAGAGCGTAGAAGGTGAATCCTCCCGCCA
>JAUUVE010000079.1 GCA_030589715.1 Desulfobacteraceae bacterium
AAAAGGACGTGTTCACCTTTGATGCGGGTACTGAGGCCTGTCTTAGCATATCCGGAATAGTACAATATGCCAGGGAAGGATATAACGGCGTTGTTAATGTCTACCCTTTTACCTGTATGCCCAGCACAATCACCTCCTCAATCGTAAAACCCCTCATGAGCAAGCTCAGGGTCCCTTATCTGGACACTCCCTATGACTCCAGTTCCCAACCCGGCAGGGAGGGAGCCATACGGACCTTCATGTACCAGGCAGATCAACATTTCAAACGACATGGGAGGAAAAACCATCATTAGTTGTTGGACATACATCTTCCCTGATAGCCTCCTCGGGGCCGTCCAGGACCTAGCCCTTCCTCATCCTGTGTCCAACCTCCATTAACCCATATATCTTTTGTGGAGGCAAGCCCCGCCTGGTCAAGGCAAGACTGCGCTTGAAACAAGACAAAAGGGGAAAGGAGTTATTTGAATCTATGGCAACTAAAATGCTCATTAACGCCGTGGACCCCGAGGAGTACAGAGTGGCCATTATCAAAGATGGTTTACTTGATGGGTTCCATATTGAGACCACCACTGCAGAGCAAACGATCGGGAATATCTACAAAGGGGTTGTGGAGCGAGTAGAGCCAAGTCTGCAGGCCTGCTTTGTCAATTTCGGTAGCGACAAGAATGGGTTCCTGGAGGCGAGCGAAATTCATCCGGAGTATTATCTGGACAAGGCTGAAGTATCAAAGGATCAGGCTGTGCCCCCAATTGAAAAGATCCTCAAGAGCGGGCAGGAACTCCTTATCCAGGTAACAAAGGAGGTGCGAGGCCGAAAGGGGGCGCAGCTAACGACGTATCTCTCATTTGCAAGCCGATATCTGGTCTTGATGCCGGGGGGCAAGGGGGGAATTTCCAAGAAGATCGAAGACGAGGAGGAAAGGCTCAGGCTAAAGTCCATCATGGCCCGGCTCAGGCTCCCGGAAGGTGTTGGATACATCGTCAGGACTGCCGCATTTAGACAGAACAAAAGGGAGCTCTCCGGAGATCTTAATCGGCTCCTGAGGATGTGGAACAATATCAAAGAAACTGTGAAAAATGCCTCTCTCTTCTCCCTTATTCACAAAGAACAGGATGTGTGTCTTCGGACCCTTAGGGATTACTTCACCGGCGAAATCACCGAAGTGCTTGTGGATGACAAAGAAACATTTTCCAAGGTAAAGGCCTATATGAAGATCATCTCCCCCAGGCATCAGAGAAAGGTCAAACTTTACAAGGACAAACGCCCGATCTTTTCCCACTATCAGCTTGAGGAGCAGATTGAAACCATTTATGGCGATGTGGTGCCTCTGAAGTCAGGTGGCTCGATCCATATAGATCCTACTGAGGCCTTGATCTCCATAGACGTGAATTCAGGACGTGGGAGATCCGGAAAGGATGTTGAAAGTACCGCCTTTAACACCAACCTTGAGGCAGCATCAGAGATTGCACGCCAGCTCCGATTAAGGGATATGGGCGGCCTCGTGGTGATCGATTTCATTGACATGAAAGACAGGAAACACATCAGAGAAGTGGAGAAGTGTCTGCGTGATCAGACCAAAAAGGACAGGGCCAAGATAAGCACATCCAGCATCTCCAAGTTTGGCCTTCTTGAGCTCTCGCGACAGCGCCTCAGGCCCTCCATAGAATCCAGGAGCTATCAGACATGCCCTTATTGCCAGGGGCGGGGGCTCACCTTGTCAGTGGAATCTGCCGCTGTATCCTTCCTACGTCAGATCTGGATGGGTATTTCAAAAAAAGGGGTCGCACAGGTAGATGGGTACTTGCCAGTGGACGTGGCAACCTACCTTCAGAACAGGAAGAGGAAAGAACTTACCGACCTGGAATCTCGCTATGGGGTAGACATCGTGTTAAGGGGTGATCCTAATATTTCCCCTGGAGGCGGCAAGCTGGAATTCTTGGGGAAAGATACCGATGATGCACGGCCTTAGAATATGTTCAACAACATTATCTATTTTATTGTAGTCCTCCTAATATTTAACATCAATTATCCAGACACCGCCCCCGAGGACTCCCTTTTCTTCTCCCTCCTCATGCTCTTTCTCACCTGGTTGTTATTCGCGGTATACTGCAGCCGGGCATTTAGAGATCTAAAGAAGCGTCTAGATAACAGGGACAGTTTTGGGCACAATGATGGACGTCTGACCGCCCAATACCAGAGGCTGATGGTCAGGCTTTCTGTGCTCGCCATCTTCTTGTTCGCCTTGGCAGTTTATTTTTTCAACCTGAAATATTGGCTCCAGATGATTCCGGGCCTTGACCGGTTCTCTGTCCTACAGGGTATCTTTGCCCTGTCACTATTCCTTTTTTATCTAACTACTATCTGGCACATCGCCTATCCGGCCTACGACAAGATATTTCGGCCCGGGATCACAAGGCGGACCTTTATCATTTCCAATTTCAGGCTCAACCTGCCCATCCTTTTTCCATGGTTTATCCTGTCCCTGGTGTATGACCTTATGGGCCTAAGCCCGTGGACCGGGCCCGACAGTTTTATTCACAGGGCCGAGGGACAGATAGTATTTTTTGCCAGTTTTCTGACACTCCTAATGATCTTTATGCCCAAGGTTATCCAGTACTGGTGGGGCTGCAAGCCATTCAAGAGGTCAGAAAAGGCGAGAGAACTAAGGGCCTTCCTCGATGACAAAGGTTTCAAGTACCGCGGTCTCTTGTCGTGGCCTATCTTTGAAGGACGGATGATGACAGCAGGTATCATGGGCATTATCCCCAGGTATAGATACATCCTTGTTACAGATTCTCTAATGGATATTCTTTCAGTGGAAGAACTCAAGGGTGTGCTTGCCCACGAGATGGGGCATGCCAAATATCGTCATCTGCTCTTCTACCTCTTCTTTTTCCTTGGCTTCATGGTCCTCTCCTTCGGATCGACAGATATCTTTTTCTATCTGATCTACTCACATCCCTTTTTTATGAAGATGATCTCTCAGAATGATCCGCAGGCCATGAACCTCTTTTATCTCTTTCTGGCCCTCCCCATGCTGATTACGCTGCTTGTATATTTCCGCTACGTCATGGGCTTTTTCATGCGCAACTTTGAACGACAGGCAGATCTATATGCCGCCGTAACCATTGGCACCCCTACACCCGTTATTAGCTCTTTGGAAAAGATTGCCTATCTGACCGGAAACAGCAGAGACCTTCCAAGCTGGCATCACTTCAGCATCAGGGAAAGGATTGCTTGCCTCTGGAGGAGCCTCAAAGACCCAGGCCTGGTCAAGCGCCACAACCGATTCGTGCTGGCCTCTCTCTTGGTCTATCTCGGCGGCATAGGCTGTCTGGGATATTTTTTGAATTTTGGTCCCATGAAGCAGCACCTGACCTATTCCCTAGTCGGGAAGGTATTAAACCAGCAGCTCCTGAATGAACCGGATAACATCGCACTATATCAGAATCTGGCCATGGTCTATCAGGAGATGGGCAAGGATAAAGAGGCCATCCAGGCCTATGAGAGAATCCTTGACCTTGATCCGGACCAGGCTGTTTCTATCAACAACCTGGCCTGGCTTTTGGTCACGGTCCCTAATGAAGAGTTAAGAAATGAGGTGCGCGCCCTTCAACTGGCCAAGAAGGCCGTGGCCCTCAAAAGGTCCCCTGTCTTTCTTGACACCCTGGCAGAGGCATACTACGTGAATGGGTCTATCCAGGGGGCCGTAAAGGCCATTGAGGAGGCCATAGCCCTCGCGAGAGAGAACAAAGGGTATTACGAAAGGCAGTTAAAGAAATTCTCGGCTGCAAGGGACTAAACATGAATCAAGCCATAGCTCAAACCATTAGGGCATCGTGCTTCAAGTAAGAAATAATGAAAAACCTCGAAATGCTCGATATTCTTGCTGCTAACCGTTAGGCATTACAAATATTTTCTGGTTTGCTTTGTCCTGGAAGACCACGTCCTTTGAACCTCCGTCCTCATATTTCCCATATTTCAGCCTTGAGAGAATTTGGCACTGGGAAGACTATTGATGGAGGCATGCCATGGGATATCTTTCGATATTTTATACTTGAAAAAATTCCCGCAATCGAGTTATCCTAGTTATTTATATCCGGATGAAAAGCAAGAAGGAGGGAGTCCATGAAGATTGCCGTAAGCGGCAAAGGTGGCGTGGGTAAGACCACCTTTGCCTCTTTTTTGATAAAGGCCCTTGCAGACGAGGGCAAAAAGGTGCTGGCTATCGATGCCGATCCTGACGCCAACCTTGCACAGGCCCTTGGGGTCAAAAACAGTGACGAAATTGTGCCCATCTCGCAGATGAAGGAACTGATTGAGGAGAGGACCGAGGCCAAAGTCGGGACGATGGGATCTTTTTTTAAGCTGAACCCAAAGGTCAGCGATCTTCCGGAAAAGCTCTCTGTGGAGGTGGATGGCATAAGAGTGATGGTTATGGGCGGTGTGAAAAAGGGTGGCGCAGGGTGCATATGCCCCGAGAGCACCCTGCTCAAAAGCCTTGTCAGACACATTGTTCTGGCCCGGGATGAGGCCGTTGTATTGGACATGGAGGCCGGCCTTGAACACTTGGGCCGGGGCACAGCCATGGCTGTAGACAGTCTGGTGGTTGTAGTGGAACCGGGTAGAAGGAGTATTGAGACGGCTCATCAGGTGCGCAAGCTAGCAGGGGATATAGGTGTCAAGAGATTGAGTTTTGTGGGGAACAAGATACGTTCTGAAAAGGATAAGGATTTCCTCTTGAAAGAGATGCCTGATTTTGAATTCCTGGGTTTTATCCCCTACCGGACCGAGATAATCGAAGCGGACCTGGATGGATGTCCCCCCTTCGAAAAGGACAAAAAAGGGCTAGCCGCAGTAAAAGAGATGCTGAGGGAGTTGGAAACCTAAGAAGGAGAGGAACACTAGATGAGAAGGAGATCACAACATGGGAAAAAGAATCTACAATTTTAACGCCGGCCCAGCGGCATTGCCCTTGACAGCACTAAAGGAAATCCAGGAAGAGATCTTAGATTTCAAAGGCTCTGGAATGTCCGTCTTAGAGGTGAGTCATCGTTCCAAGTGGTTCGATGATGTCATAAATGAAGCGATTGAGAGGACAAGGAGGCTCCTCAATCTTGGGGATGACTTCCGCGTCCTTTTTGTCCAGGGTGGCGCCAGCCTCCAGTTTTGTATGATCCCCATGAACCTGAGCCTGGATGCAAGGCCCGTGGACTATATTAACACGGGGACATGGTCTACCAAGGCCATCAAAGAGGCCAAGATACAGGGCAAGGATGTCCGGGAGATTGGTTCCTCCGAAGAAAGGAACTTTGCCTATATACCTAAGGATTTCCAGGTGGACGAGGATGCCGCCTATCTACACTTTACCTCAAACAACACAATCAAGGGGACCCAGTGGGCGAAGTTCCCCCATAGCGGCGACATCCCTCTCGTCTGCGACATGTCTTCCGACATTATGAGTCGCGCCTTTGATGTCAGGCCCTTTGGCCTGATCTATGCGGGGGCACAGAAAAACATAGGCCCTTCAGGCACCGCCATGGTGATTATACGGGAGGATATGTTGGAGAGGGTGCCGGACTATCTCCCCACCATGCTAAAATATACCACCTTTGCCGAAAAGGGCTCCATGTTCAATACCCCAGCCTGCTTTGTTATCTATACCATTAATCTCGTGCTAAAGTGGCTTGAAGAAACCATCGGCGGGATGGAAAATATGGAGCGGATTAACAGAGAAAAGGGGGCCATAATCTATGACTTCATCGATCAATCCGATTTCTATGTAGGCACCGCTGACAAGGACAGCCGATCTTTGATGAATGTGACCTTCAGGCTTCCTGACGAAGAGCTGGAAAAGAAATTCGTAGAAGAAGCCCTAAAGGAAGGACTGGGGGGCCTTAAAGGGCATCGTTCCGTGGGTGGTTGCCGGGCCTCCATTTACAATGCCACCGGGCTTGAGGCTGTAAGGGCCCTGGTGGAGTTCATGGGTGAGTTTCAAAGGAAACAGGGGTAATGTTCGGATTTTGCATTGCGGATTTTGGATTTTGGATTGTTTACCCCGTAAAATTCCCGATAATTCGGGACGATTTCACTTGGGCGGATTAGAATCACGTCTCGTTTCGATGTAATGCAGATCTTAGCTCCGGCTTGTCCGGGTGGAGGGTAACAGGTTTTGCAAAGGACCAGAGTCGCTGAAATTCTTTCTTCTGAAAAGATCGGCACCAGGTTTACGGTGATGGGCTGGGTCAGGACCAGGAGGGACTCAAAAGGGGGTTTTTCTTTTATTGAACTCAATGACGGATCCTGCCTGGACGGCATTCAGCTCATAGCCGATCAAGGGCTGCCGAATTATAAGGATGAGATCCTTAAGTTAACCACAGGCTGCTCGATCAAGGCCGTTGGGGAGCTGGCTAAATCCCCCGGTAAGGGACAAAATGTGGAGCTTCAGGCCCAAGAGATCGAGGTCCTGGGGTGGGTCGATCCCGAGGTCTATCCCCTGCAAAAAAAGCGACACTCCTTCGAATTCCTGCGAACCATTGCCCATCTGAGACCCAGAACCAATACCTTTGGCGCGGTGGCAAGGGTAAGGAATGCCATGAGCCAAGCCATTCATAGCTTTTTCCAGGAAAGAGGATTTATCTATATCCACACACCGATCATAACGGGAAGCGACTGTGAGGGCGCAGGAGAGATGTTCAAGGTGACTACCTTTGACCTTGATCAGGTACCAAAAAAGGGCAGCAACACAGATTTTGGGCAAGACTTTTTTGGTGGACCGGCCAACCTGACAGTGAGCGGTCAGCTTGAGGCGGAGATCTATGCCCTCGCCATGGGTGATGTCTATACCTTTGGTCCCACATTCAGGGCTGAGGACTCGAACACCTCGCGTCATTTGGCGGAATTCTGGATGGTGGAACCCGAGATGGCCTTTTGTGACCTGGAAGGAAATATGGCCCTGGCAGAGGAGTTTCTGAAATACATCTTTGCCTATGTGTTGGATAGCTGCAAGGGGGATATGGACTTCTTTAACCGCTTCATAGACCCCTCAGTGATAAAGACCCTTGAAGGACTGGTATCCCAGGATTTTGAATATCTGACCTATACCGAAGGTATCGATACCCTTTTAAAGTCAAAACAGCAATTCGAATTTCCAGTGGTCTGGGGCAGCGACCTTCAGTCTGAGCATGAGAGGTACCTTTGTGAAAAGGTATTTGGAAGGCCAATCATCTTGGTGGACTACCCAAAGGAGATCAAGTCCTTCTATATGAAGGTCAATAAGGACGGAAAGACCGTTCGTGCCATGGACGTATTGGTGCCCAAGATAGGAGAGATCATCGGGGGCAGCCAGCGTGAAGATGACTATGATACCCTCTTTGAACGGATCAAAGAGGCGGGGCTCAACCCGGATGACTACTGGTGGTACCTGGAGCTCAGAAAATTCGGTTCAGTCCCCCACTCCGGTTTTGGCCTCGGCTTCGAGCGCCTTATTCAGTTCGTGACCGGACTTTCAAATATCAGGGACGTTATCCCATTCCCGAGAACCCCTGGGAATGTAAGCTTCTGATATGTGTCCCTTTTGCATGGTACCGAGGGCAATGATCTATTGGCGTGATTGAGGGCCATTAATAAGACAAGATTATATGGGCGTTTATAATGAGCTTTAATGTGAATGATTTCAGAGATATTGATCCTGGCGAACGTGTGCTTATGGGTCCCGGACCGAGCAATGTGCACCCCCGTGTGCTCCAGGCCATGTCAGCACCGTGCATTGGCCACCTTGACCCGGGCTTTTTGTCCATAATGGATGAAACACAACGGTTGCTCCGATTCCTTTTTCAGACCGAAAACCCATTGACCATCCCTGTGTCAGGCACAGGGAGCGCCGGAATGGAGACCTGCTTGGTAAACATGGTAGAACCGGGAGACGAGGTGGTGGTTTGCGTAAACGGGGTGTTTGGGACCCGTATGTCCGACATCGTCAACCGTCTGGGTGCCAAACTCGTACGAGTTGATGGTGAATGGGGCAGGGCCATTGACCCTGAGGCGGTTCGCAAGGC
>JAUUVE010000279.1 GCA_030589715.1 Desulfobacteraceae bacterium
AAAGCCACTTCCGCGAAGACCTGTACTATCGATTAAACGTAATTTCCATCCATGTCCCCCCCCTAAGGGAGAGGAAAGAGGACATACCCCTTCTGGCAAAGGCGGCCATCCGAAAGTGCTGCGTGGAGATGAATAGAGAGGAGGTCAAGATTTCCCCCTCTGCCCTTGAGTTGCTGATGGACTATGACTGGCCCGGAAATGTAAGGGAATTGGGAAATATTATTGAAAGGGCGCTCGTGATCGGTCAGGGAAAAGTGATCGAAGCAAATAACCTCCCCTTTTCCCGGGAGGAGATGGGGCCTGAGAGATTTCCGAGGTCATTAAAAATGATGGAAAAGATGCATATCGAAAGGATCCTGAAGGAAACTGATTGGAACATCAGTAAGGCGGCCCGTGAGTTGGATATCGATCGGCAGACCCTTTACAATAAGATGGAGAAATATGAAATCCGACGGGGGGAAGCCTAATTCGCCTTGTCAAAATGCGTCACCATCTGCGCGATCGGCTTTGTCGAGGAGGATATCCTGGACCGCATATCTGGGTCTATCCAGGAAAGGTGCGGCATTGAGTGCAAGATCCTGCGGGGCACAGAAAACCCACAGTATGCCTATGATGAAAGGCGATGCCAATACAATTCAAGGTTAATCCTGGACCGGTTACTTCGCTGTGGTCATGACACCTTCGGAATCTTGGGGGTCATCCAGGTTGACCTCTTTGTCCCCATCTTCAAATATGTCTATGGATTGGCGCTTATTGGATGCCAGTGTGCGGTTATTTCCCTCCACCGGCTCCGGCCCCAGTTTTATGATCACCCCCCAAACCGGGACCTCTTGGTAGTTCGAGCCCAAAAGACCGCGTTACACGAGATAGGCCATAGCTTGGGACTGACCCACTGCAGGGATAGACGCTGCGTCATGTACTCTTCCACCCGAATTGCTGATACAGATTTCAAGCAATCCCATTATTGCCCCACCTGCCTTGAGCTCTTTACGTGGCACCTTGAAAGATGCCAGGCCCTGCCCTACCCCTAAGTGCCGAACTTTTAGGCACCTTGTCATATTCTTCGGCAATCCCTAAATTGACTGGAAAATAAAAGGGTTATCGAATAATATGCCTTTCCCTCTAAAATATCTGTCGAAATTTTCGGCAATCCTCCTCACATGGCATATTCGCTTTCCTGAACGTTAGGCTCGCATATTTTGTTATTAAAATCAAGCGGTTGGATCTATTATATAAAGGGTCAGCGCCTATTGGCACGTGCTTTGCTTCATCTTTGAAAGAAAAAGCAGATAACACCAATCTTTTTATAATAATAGAGGAGGCGAGAATGACAGCGACCAAGAAGAAAGAATCCATGAAGATCGTCCCGCCTGGGAAAAAGAAATGCGTATGGATGGAGGCCGGGGTTGTGTCCTACAAACTTTGTGACAACAACTATGATTGCTCCACCTGCGTGTACGACCATGCAATGCAGGTCAAGGTTGCCCGCCAAAAGGAAGCAGCAGTAACGGAACCCTTAGAGGTATCCGCTGACAAATTCACTGAAACATGGGTTGAGAAGATGATGCAGCTTCCCGCCTCACAGCGCAAATGCCGTTACATGATTACGGGAGAGGTGGGTCGCAAGATATGCCCCAATGCCTATGAGTGTGGCAATTGCTCATTTGACCAGATGATGCAGGAGCGAATGCAGGTAGAGGCCCTTCCCGTTCATGCCCTGAGTGATGAGGGTGGCTTCCGTGTGGCCGAAGACACCTATTATCATGAGGGCCATACTTGGGCCAAGCCTGAGTATGGTGGCCGTGTGAGGGTAGGCCTGGACGATTTTGCCCAAAGGCTTTTGGGCAGGGTCAGCGGGATTGATCTCCCCGATCTGGGGCACCAAGTGAAACAGGGTGAGGCAGGTTTTCGTGTCAGGCGAAATGGTGATGTGGTATCGGTTCGCTCCCCTATTGACGGGGTGGTATCCCGCACCAATAGCCGCCTTTCAGAGAATCCCGAGATTATCAATGAATCTCCCTATGAAGCTGGATGGATATTTATTGTAGAGCCGACAAAGCTCCGTAAGAACTTAAAAGGACTCTACTATGGTGATGAGGTCCACAAATACATGGGCGAAGAGAAGGAAAGGCTCCTGTCTATGGCCAACATGGGAACCGCGGCAGACGGTGCTGAATTGGTGGATGACATCTTCGAAGGACTGGAAGGAAAAGATTGGGACAAATTTGTAAAGACCTTTTTTAGGACTTGATTCTTACGGCCTCCTGTCTTTTGTCTCATCTCCGCTCAGCTGCCCCAAGAGATAGGTATAAAGATCTACCACCTTCAGTTCCAGCCCTGCATCGCCCTGGGCGCATGTAAGGTGAATCTGACACTTGGGGCAGGCCGTTATGAGGGTATGGGCGCCAGTTTGGAGGGCCTCGCGGAGCCGTTCTATCTGCATTGCCTTGGAACAGCTGGAGCACTCCATACAGGCGCTGGTCCCGCAACAAAGGGCATTCTCCCTGTTCCGTCCCATCTCCACAAACTGGATCTCCGGAATGAGCCTCAAGAGTTGCCGCGGTGGCTCGTAGATCCCCGCCAGGCGCCCCCGCCTGCAAGGGTCCTGGTAAGTAACGGCGCCGTTATCAGAGGAAGCAAAGGAGAGTCCTGCCCCGGGGAGTTCCCGTGTCAAGAACTCGGTCAGGTGTAAGACCTCAAATGGGAGGTCCCCAACATATTTTGGATAATGGCGTTTAAAGGTAGTGTACCCCTCTGGGCAACTAAAAATAACCGTTTTGGCGCCCGAGCCCCTAATCACTTCCAGATTCAGTCTGGCCAACTTACTGAAGGTGTCTATGTCTCCGCTCCATAAGGCATCGTGTCCGCAACAGCGTTCATCATTGCTTATGACAGGCTCTATGCCCATCCCATTTAACAATTTGAGCACACTTTGACTACTCTCGGTGGCGGCCAGATCCAGGTAGCGAAAGGTTACATCAAAAAACGGGAGGCAGCCTACAAAGTAAAAATAATCGCCAGTGTCCCGGAATGTCCCCGCTCCTTCTGCCCACGCGGTCCTGTGCTGTTTGAGCTCCCGGGTCTGTAACCTGGCGATGGTCTGGGAGATCCCATGGTGGCTTTCTAAAGGAAAGTTGCCCTCTTTCCTGGCCTCTTCCCTGTATGAGCGGTTGAATTCCGGAAAATCAATCTCCACCGGACATCTGGAGCTGCACCGCGCACAGGTAAGGCATGCCCAGAGTTCACGGCTTTGCAGCAGATCCCCATCCGGATCTATCATGGCGCGCTTAATGATCTGTCTTGGTGAAAAACTGGGAAGCTCACGGCTTACAGGACAGCTTGCCGTGCATACACCGCACTCCATACAATA
This sequence comes from Desulfobacteraceae bacterium, assembly GCA_030589715.1. Taxonomy (GTDB): domain Bacteria; phylum Desulfobacterota; class DSM-4660; order Desulfatiglandales; family Desulfatiglandaceae; genus JABMQV01. The sequence continues at coordinate 3,371 of JAUUVE010000279.1, forward strand.
GTTTATCTGCTTCCGGGTAAGTGGCAGTGTCTGTTCCATCTTGCAAAATCCCCTAAGCCATTACTCCCTTACAAATGGAATCCTACTCAAAATGGTCACAATTTATTCCGCCAAGAGAAGTCTTATTCACCACCCGCCTCAGGCGGGTCAATCTTCAATTGATGGTAGCCATACTTACCATGAAGGAGCCTGTTTCTGTCAAGCCAAAAACTGGAAATTGAGATCCGGTCAAAAAAAATCTTGACAAATCGGATAGGCAGGAATAACGTGCCCCATTTTTAGGAGGCACCTTAATCGAGGATAACACAGTCTCGGCATATGGCTTCAAGACAAGCGGTGTAAGGAAATGGCAAAAGAGAAAAAAAAGGGTAAGATAGTGATCGACAGGGAACGGTGTAAGGGCTGTCACATATGCATCGAGTTCTGTCCAAATAATAGAATCGAAGTTGATGAGTTGCTCAACAAAAAGGGCTACTCCCCGGCTCGATCCAAGGAAAACGTTAGTGAGGGCGAAAAGGGTTGCGTCGGGTGCGCCATGTGCGCCACGGTCTGCCCTGACGTCGCCATTGAGGTGTATCGTGCCAAGTGAAAAGATGTTGATGAG
>JAUUVE010000290.1 GCA_030589715.1 Desulfobacteraceae bacterium
CCCCTGCCCATAGGGCTTCAAGACAGGTAGATCCAAGGCCCTACCCAAAATCAATCCAACGGCAAGGATGCCGACTAATACCGCAAGGGATGCCGCACCAATGGTGAATGCCTTTTGCCTCCCTGCTCGAAGATAGTTCAGAAGCCCCATGGCTACGAGAATTGCAAGGGGCGGGAAGCATGGCAAGATGTATGTGATGAGCTTGCCACTTGAGGCAGAGAAAAACAGGAACGCAAAAAGAAACCAGCAGATGGCGAAACGGATCAACGGTTCTCTGAGGCCTTTTTTCCCCAACCCTGAAATGGCCGCGGGGAGAACGGCCATCCACGGCAATGCACCCCCTATCAGTATCGGGATAAAATACCAAAAGGGTTCCGGGTGTTGACCGCTAATGGGCGACATAAAGCGATCGAGGTGTTCGGTCCAGAAAAAGTAGTTCCAGAAATCGCCCTCCCTGAGATGAATTATCACACTCCAGGGCAGGACCACCAGGGTGGCAACGACAATTGGGACCCAGGTGATCCTGAATAGATCTCTAAACTTGCACTCCCAAATCAGGAAAGGCACGATGGTGATGACCGGTATTGCAAAGGCGAGGAATCCCTTTACCAGAAATGCAAGGCCACAGAAGGTACCAAAAAGAGCGAGAAAAAGTGCCCTCTTTCTAAATTCCGATTCCATGTAAGCAAAGAAGAAGAAGGTCATGGCACCGGTTATAAACATGGAAAGGACACCGTCCAAGAGATTTATGGTGGCGATGGCGAAGACAAACAGAGAGGTGAGAAATGCGGCAGCCGCGAGAATACCCTCCGGATACCCTCCCCCGTACTTCCTGACCAATAGAAAAAGCATCAGCCCGGAGATTCCGGCTGATATGGCAGAGGGAAGGCGGATGGCAAATCCGTTTTCACCAAAGAGGGTTATGCTTATGGCGTTAAGCCAGTAGCCCAGCACCGGCTTTTCAAAGTAGCGCACTCCATTGAGACGGGGTACGATCCAGTCCCCCGAAACGATCATCTCCCTTGGGATCTCGGCGTAGCGGGTCTCGTCAGGAACGGCAATGGGCCTAACCCCGAGCGGGACCATATAGATCAGCGCAAAGAGTCCTATTACCACAACGGACAACTGCCTCATGATCAATATCCCTGTACGTGGGATCTTTCTGGGGCCTGAGACGAGACCCAGCCCTCGCGTCCCTGAATCTGCGTTTGGACAATGGCCGCTGTGCCAACTAGGGGCGTATCTTTAAGGATTGTCCCCAAGGGCACAAAGGAAGCGCCCCTCGATCTTGCCATCATAACAAAGCCCTCGAACATTTCAATAAGGGCAATGCCCTCTGTCTCGGCATGGATGGTGAGGATATTAAGCCCATTAGGATTGAGCCGGGAGAGGAGGTAGTCATTATAATTGCTATTCCTGATCCCTTTTCGGCCTATCACCTCGTCATATGTGGGAAGGGTGACAGGAATCTGGGGTTGAGATAACTTCCTTCCCCGGACGACTGGGTAAAATACGTCTTTGCCCCTGCAATCACTGTTGTAGTCAAATGAAAACCTGTCCTTTTCAAGGAGCACCCGATCGTTACATTTCCAGCCGGGAGATGCCGAACAGGTAGGAGGTCGGTCCAAAATCCGAGTGAGCGATTTCACGCCTTTTCTAATGTGCTCGTATATGGCATCACCATCCATGTGATCAATGTGGACCTGCCATGCGTGATGATCCCAGGCATGGAGGCCCACTTCGTGTCCCGCGTCGGCAGCGGAACGTATTATGGGACCCAGCCCCTTGCCTATGACGGGGCCTTGGCGGAATGTGCCCCTGAATAGTATGTCCCATCCATATAGGCCAGGTGCCCTGGTTCTCAACATCTTCCAGAAAAAGGAGGGCCGGATCATGCGCCAGATATGTCGGCCCATGTTGTCGGGGCCCACGGAAAAAAAGAAAGAGCCGTTTATGGAATGAGTATCCAAGAGCTCACACAGATTTGGGACGCCATATCTGGTCCCCCTGAAGCTATCTACATCGATCCTGAGGCCTATCTTCATGGGACATCCACAAGATTCACCCTCTACGTACTTTTGTCCGCTGTGTCAGGCCTATCCCTCATGCTTATGAGACCTTGAACTCCTCGCACGTTATGGCCTCGCGGAGAAAAAAATCCAGTGTTCCCTCGACCGACTCTTCGAGCCCAACCGAGGGCGCCCAGCCCAACAGACGCCGAGCATTGCGGATGCTAGGTTTCCTGCGATCAATGTCCTGGTAGCCGGCGCCATAGTAAGAGCGGCTTTCTATCTCGCGAAACCCTGCAAAGGGGGGGAAGCTTGACTTTAGAGGATGCTGTTGAAACTTTGCCACCAACAGCTCGGCCAATGCTTTGATGCTGGCCTCGTTGTCGGGATTGCCGATGTTAATTATTCTACCATCGCAGACACCATCTTTATTCTCAATGATCCTGTAAAGACACTCTACCCCGTCCGAGACATCCGTGAAACAGCGCCTCTGGTTTCCAGAGTCTATAAGCTGAATAGGAGTGCCTTCAACAAGGTTCAGGATTAATTGGGTGATTGCACGTGAACTCCCGATGCGTGCAGATGTGAGGCTGTCGAGCCTTGGCCCAATCCAATTGAATGGTCGGAAAAGCGTAAACTGTAATCCTTCCTGTTCTCCATAGGCCCAGATAACCCTGTCTAAGAGCTGCTTGCAGGAGGAATAGATCCACCGCTCCTTCCGTATCGGTCCCAACACCAAATTGGAGCTGTCTTCATCAAACTCCTCGTCTTCGCACATTCCATACACCTCGGAGGTGGAAGGGAAGACGATCCTTTTGTTGTATTTAAGACAATATCGCACGACCCGCAGGTTTTCTTCAAAATCGAGTTCAAAGACCCGGAGGGGGTTTCGGGTATATTCGATCGGTGTGGCAATGGCGACCAGAGGGATCACGATGTCGCATTTTGTGATGTGATATTCGATCCATTCGCGATGAATGGAGATATCACCTTCATCAAAATAGAATCCAGGCCTGTCCAGGAGTCGCTGAATACAGTCGGACCTGAGGTCCATGCCGTGGACTTCATACTTACCATTTTGAAGGAGCCGTTCGCTGAGGGCATTGCCTATAAAGCCGTCAACGCCCAAGATAAGGACCCTCTTTTTCCTCACCGCTTCAACCCGGCTTGTTATACAGGGTCCAAACCTCATGCCCTCAATGAGGCTGAGCTCATGGGCAAGCTGGGTCCCGCTCATATACACCCCTCCCTCAGACTGGCCGAAATCGACCTGTACCACCCCTTCTCCGCAGGCGATCATAAGGGGATCGGTGGAGACAAGGGTGCCCGGGCTTTGTGCCTGGCCGCTTTCAGGCAAATCTGTGACCTTCCAGAAAAAACATTTCCTATCTCCCACATGACTAAAGGCCCCTGGATATGGGTGTGAAACCGCCCTAACCAGATCCCTCACTTCCTTTGCAGTTCCATTCCAGTCTATTTCTCCATCTTTGGGACGTCGTCCACCGTAATATGTGGCCCTGGAATGATCCTGAGGAATACGCGGGGCAGTCCCTTCCATTATTTGGGGGAGGATCTGGTCAAGCATATCAGAAGATGCCCCTGCCATCTTTTCGTGCAGTGTCTTGGCCGTGTCATTCTCGGAGATTATGATCTTTTTTTGGGAGACTATATCGCCGGCATCGGGTCTGGGTGTCATGTAGTGTAAGGTAACGCCCGTTTCCTTTTCACCCTTTACAAGGACCCAATTGATGGGGCATCTTCCTCGATATCCAGGCAGGAGGGATCCATGGAGGTTCAGGCATCCTGAAGGAGGGATCTCCAGTA
>JAUUVE010000342.1 GCA_030589715.1 Desulfobacteraceae bacterium
AAATCTCTTGGTTGTATTGCCGGCCCTGAACCATGCCCTGTCAAAACTGGCGGGGGACCCAACGGACTGCGCCGTGTGATGGGTTCAATACGGGTCTTAACGACAATATCATGCATCCCCTATTGCAGTGGAAAATATTGCAAGATACTAAAATAGATGGTACTGCATCGGTTATCAAACCAGGCAGGAAAAGATAGTCTCATATCGTTTACTCAAATCACAGACACTCGGCAATTCTGGTTTTGAGAAGATGTCTGCTTTCCTTGTGTGCGAACGGATTCATCCGTGAGGCCGCCCGTTTACGGTTTGAAGGCGCGGTCCACATCCTTGATTACAGGAGAAGAAAGGAGGTGAGAAAAAATACTTTGGGATTTAGCCCTTGAGATGGCTAGATGAATGGTATTTGCTTGATGTAAATCTAAAGAATTGAGGAGGGAAAAGATGAGCAAAAAACACAGAAAGTTGGGGTTTGCAGGTGGATTGTTAATTATCATTCTGAGCTTATCCGTAGCCGCATGGGCATTTGATCCGATCCCTGTCAGTGAATACAAGAAGTGGCCCAACAACTGGGGAAAGTGGGGTCCTGACGACGAGATAGGGACTCTTAATTACAACACCCCTCAATCACTTGTTGCAGCCGCTCGTCTTGTCAAAAAGGGGAAAATCATCCCGTGCTCCTATGAATCTAGGCCCAATGGAGGCCCTCTCTGGGGTATGCGAGTCGGCATCGAAAGGTGGATGAATTGGTCGGGCAATGATGCTGTTATGGCCGATAAACCGGGGATGTGGTACAGTGATGAGGTCATCAAGGTCGAGTCCCATAGTATGTCACACGTGGACCCTTTGGTCCACCTGTGGTACGGCGATAAGGTATATAATGGATACCCTGTTAAGGACGTTATTCTTCATGACAAAGGTACAGTTAAGGCCAACGCCAATGCCTATCTAACTCATTCCGCTCAAAGGGGCGTGCTCCTGGATGTGGCCAGATTCAAAGGGGTAGACTACCTGGGCGACAAGTATTTGATCACGCCGAAGGATCTGGATGATTGCGCCAAAAAGCAGGGCGTTGAGATTAAACCGGGTGACGCCGTTCTCATCCGAACCGGCTTTATGAAACACTGGTCAGATAAAATACGCAAATCGGGCGGAGTCCTGAGATGGGGGGCGACGACCGATGGCGAGCCAGGACCCGGGGGTGATTGCATCGCATGGATTCAGAACAAAAAAATAGGCCTCATCGGTGCCGATAACATCGCCGTGGAGCATATCGTTCCTGTAGAAGAAAAATGGAACAAAGTCTACAAGGTGGGTCTGATCCCGCTCCATGTGGCAGTGTTGCAGATGTTGGGCGTCCCAATGCAGGAAATCCTGGATCTAGACGCCCTTGCCGAAGACTGCGCAAAGGATGGCGTTTATGAGTTCTTATATGTCTGGCCTCCTTTAAACTTCTGGAACGCGACAGGAGGCTTGATATCCCCCGTCGCCATCAAGTAATTAAGTCCTTTAACCGGACATTACTTTAATCTAAGAGGGGTTAGTCCACATCAGCTAACCCCTCTTTTCCTGATGCTTCCTCCTGGGTGAGAGCCGAATCTACAAGACCCAGGTGTTGTAGACACTACCCACCCATATCATGTTCAATTGCCATCCTTTAGGATGCCTTTTTATCGACACACACGCCTCCGCCCATGGCTATTGTCGTCAAAAAGGGGCAAAGCATGATCATCGAGCTCGATTTTCTTGAAATCATTTTTGATAGCGGTAAGGAACACTTCAAGGTGCTTGATATTCCCCATTGGGGTGTAGAGGAAGGGGACCAGGTAGCGATCTTTGGTCCCTCAGGTTCGGGCAAGTCCACGTTTCTTCATACCTTGGCCGGGCTTTTGCCGGTGTCGAGGGGAAGGCTTACTGTGTGCGGTCACCCCCTGGAGGGGATGTCAGAGGTCAAAAGGGATCAATTCCGGGCGCAATTTATCGGCTATATCTACCAGAATTTCAATCTGCTCCAGGGTTTTACTGCTTTAGAAAATGTGCTTCTGGGCATGACCTTTTCCCCCCGCAAGAGCGACCCCGCGGAGGCCAAACGCCTGCTGGAGGAGGTCGGTCTTTCCCACCCGTTGAAATACCATCCCTCCCAGATGTCCGCCTGCGAGCAGCCGAGGGTGGCTGTGGGCAGGGCACTCGCGAATCGGCCGAAGCTGCTTCTGGCTGACGAAACCACGGCCTCGTTCCATCCTGTCAATAAGGAGGATGTCTTGAGGATATTGCTGGATATCTGCAACACACACGGATGCACCCTTGTGCTTGTCACCCATGAGCGGGAGGTGATCGGCCTGTTTCAAAAAACCGTCACTTTCCTGGAGTTCAACCGCGCATGCCAGGGTCCGTTGGGGGGTCAACCATGAGTTTCTGGAGGATCGTTCTCAAAAGCCTCAAGCATCATCGTCTTTCCAACATCCTGGCGGCCATCAGCATCGCCACAGGGATTGCCCTGTTGGTGGCAGTTTACTCTTTCAAGGAACAGTCTCATAATACATTCACCCAGGTGGGGCTCGGTGTGGATGCCATTCTGGCACCAAAGGGATCACCCCTCCAGATAGTTCTGAATGCCGTTTACCATCTTGAGGAAATGCCGGGAAAAATCAAGTGGAACTATTTCAGAGAGATTGAGAAGGAACAAATCGTTGCCCAGGCGATTCCTTTTGTGGTGGGTCATTCCTTTGGGGGCTTCAGGGTGAATGCGATAGACGGAAAGTTCCTCACCGAGTTTGAGTACTTGCCGGGGAAGACCTTCTCCTTTTCCAAATCGGAAGGTGGCAAGGGTCGCCCTTTCAGTGCACCTTATGAGGCGGTCGCTGGATGGGAGGCAGCCAAGGAACTGAACATAGACCTAGGGCAGACATTTCGCCCGGTATGTGGTGTACAGGAACATGATCCGGTTCATGGGAAGGATGAGATTGCCTTTGTGGGGGTACTTGCACCGACCGGCACACCCCATGATCGGGCGATCTATATTCCACTTGAGACCTTTTATGGGCTTGAAGGCCACCCCCAAGAGACCGCCCTCATGGCGGAACAGGAGGAATACCGGGAGATCAGCGGGGCTTACATCAAGATCAAACGAATCCGGGGAGGCGCCCTGCATCCCGGTATTCAGGATTTGAAGTTTGCCATCAATCAGTCGGATCGCAATCAACTCGTAGTTCCTGCCGAAGTGATGCCCAGACTCCATAACATCATCGGCTGGATAGACCAGGTGCTGATTGCCATTTCGGTCATCCTGACTGCCCTGGCTGCCTTGTTCTTGTTCTTTGCTCTGCTCTC
>JAUUVE010000254.1 GCA_030589715.1 Desulfobacteraceae bacterium
GGCGGCCCACGTTGCCGGTCATGGCACAGAGGGTAGCGGCACAACGGTTATATTGCTCGCCCATGGCACTCCTGGCCGGTCCCTGGCAGTCCATCAAGGCAGCAGGTTTGGTTGTGGCGTACTCCCGGGCCAGCCGCTCTATTGTGGCAGCGTCCAAACCCGAGATCTCAGCGGCCCAGGCCGGAGTCTTCTCCACACCATCCTCCTGACCCAGGACATATTCCCTGAACTTGTCAAACCCGATAGTGTACTTGTCCAGAAAGGCCTGGTCGTGGAGGTCTTCTTTGATCATGACATTGGCCATGGCCACCATGACCGCCGTGTCCGTACCCGGTCTGACGGGGATCCATTCATTGGCAACGGTGGCCGCGGTGTCGTGGTAGCGGGGGTCGATGGCTATTACCTTTGCCCCGTTTTCCTTTGCCTTTATCACGTGGTACATGGTGTTGGTGCCTGAGATCATCCGGGCCGGATCCCAGCCCCACAGGATGATTAGCTTGGAATTGAGCATGTCATCCCGGCTGTGACCAACCATGACCGATCCGTATTGAGTAAGGGATGCCCAGACCGCGCCTTCAGAGGAGATGTTGCCGTAATGGGTCACAAAACCACCGAACTGGACCAGGAGGCGGGCTGCCGCAAACCCGGCGTTATGTAAGCTTGCCAGGTAACCGCCACCGGTGGCCAGGAAGATACCCTCGTTCCCGTGTTCCTCTTTGACCTTTGTGAGCTGCCCGGCCAGCATGTCCAAGGCTTCATCCCAGGAGATCCGCTCAAATCTGCCTTCCCCTTTTTCACCGACCCTCTTTTGCGGATACATGAGTCGCTCAGGATGATGAACCATCTGGCGGTAGGCCCGGCACCTGAGGCAGGTCCTTAGCTGATGGGGCTCTTCTATGTCGTCCCCCTCCACACGGATGATCCGGTTGTCCTTTACATGAAGCTTGAGGGGGCATCTGCCTCCACAATCAAAGGTGGAGGTGGCCCTTACGATTTTCACCTCGCCGTCGTTTTGAGTTGTTTCTTTCCCTTTCATCTAATTCCTCCAAAACTGAGTCCGTCTTAATTCTCCTTCAACCCCAGTTTTTCCAGGAGTTGAGGAGAGGGGATACCGGTTTTCCTCTCCCATCCCCACTCGTCGTAATAGTCCTCGATCATCTCTTCCCCCTCCTGCAGGCCCAGGGGTTCTTCAGTGGTGTACCGCTTAAAGCCTGGCTTGCTAAACCATTTATGGGGAAGGGCTTCGGCCTTTTGATCCAGGCCCTCCCTGATATTGGCCATCCTAAGAAGGGTCCAGAGCCGGTCTGCGCGCCTCCTTAGCTGATCAACGTCCATCTCTATGCCGGTCACTGCCTCGTAGAACTGTGCGCACAGGGAGGCATTGTAGAACCGATTGATGGCACCCCGAGCACAGATCCCCAATGAACCCAGGATGGAAAACCAGGCGTGGGAATATTTGAGGAGCCTTCCTACCCGGAGTTCCTCCTCCTGATCCGGAGAGTTGAGCCCTGGCAGGATGCGCTCGAATGCCTCCTCCGGCACCCCCATTCGCGTCAGGTGACGGGGAAAGACCTCAAGGGGCCTCCTGTCGAAATATGTGGGTGAGCCGCTTGCCCCCACGTGGGGGCCCCTTGGGTCAAGGACCTGACCCAGTTCCATGGTCCCGAAGAGGTCCCAGCTCAGAGCAGCCCCCGGTCCCACGTAAGGCTGCATCCCTTTTACCAGGGGCGGGGCATATGTCTCTGCCTCTTTACCAAATTCCTCCAAAATGCCTTTAAACCCCCTTGCCAGGATATCGCCCAACCCCTCCCGGTAAGTGATCTTCCTGGCCCAGCCCTCCATGGACGCGAGGGAATCGGTTGCGATCTCCTCATCAAGTTGCTCCGGGGGGATGATACCATGATCGGCGAGGGCCTTGGCAAAACTCATCAGACCGAAGAACTCAAAGGCATCCAGGCCGTACTGATCAATTGTGGCCATACACCTTATTGACTCCCTATGATCTTTGAAGCCATAGAGTACCGGGGTGTATAGGTTTAGGACAGAACTCGTGCACTTTACCAGCCCCTTAAAATCGCCGTCCGGTATCTCAATGACATCCTTGCACCCTATGGGGCAGGATACGCAGGCAATGCGTCTCTTTTTCATTCCATAGTAGGTCTCTTTGGGGATCATGGGGAAGGACTTGACCAATCCCAGATCCTGCCATTCCTTCAAATACGGATACGACCGTATGGTCTGAAGAAAGTCTTCACTCAGGCCCTTGTACCTCTTCCTGTCAGCCACCTTGATCCCGCGGGTGCCCTTGACAACGATTGCCTTAAGGTTCTTGGCCCCCATGATGGCACCCAGACCTCCCCTCCCAAGGGTGGCGATCCGGTCAATAAAGGCTATTGAAAAGGGGACCAGATTTTCACCTGCTTGCCCCATGGTCATCACGCCCGTTGGGTGGCCCAATTCCATCCAGAGGGCCTCGCTGGTCTCCTCCGCGCCTTTGCCCCACAGGTGGGCAGCGTCGCAAATTTCCACTTCGTCGTCGATGATCTTTAAATAGACAGGCCGATCGGCCCGGCCCTTGATGATCAGATGATCGTATCCCGCGTTCTTGAACAGATAGCCGAAGTTTACCCCGCCTGAGCCGCACCAGCCGATGGTGCCACTTGTAGGCAGTTTCGTGACTGCATATAGCCTTGATGTGGAGGGGAGGTTTGTCCCCACCAGGGGGCCTGCCCCCAGGACTATAGGGTTTTCAGGTGACAGGGGATCGGTCCCGGGGAGGATGGTGTCGTAAGCGAGCTTAATAGTAAGCCCCAGGCCGCCTATGAATCTTTGTGCCAGGTCAAGGTCCAGGGGGTGTTTATCTATTCGGCCATCTGTGAGGTCAACATGGAGAACCCTATCGGCAAATCCCCCCACACTCATTTGTCTGACTCCCTTTTAGTCTTTGTTAGGGCATCAAAAAAACAGTGATCCACGCATATACCGCAGTCGTTACAATCCTCTTCAAACCGGATCGAACAATCGGCCCCCGATGTAACTACCCGGATCCGTGCCTGGGAAGGGTTGAAGACCTTTGTGTAAAGTTCCGAACAGGCCAACTGGCATCTAAGACAGCCGGTGCATTTTGCTTTGGAGGTTTGAATCTCATATTTCCCCATCTTTTGATCGCCCTTTTTGATTTGTCATTCCCGATAGAGCCCGCAGTTTTTGGCACAAGCCTGAGTATAAAGATCTGAGAAGACCTGGTCAAATGACAACCTCGGTAAGCTCTTCAACCTCAGTAGTCTTTTGCTCGGCAAGCCAGAGATCCCGCTTTGCCTGCATGTATAGCCAGCTTTCAGGAGATGTTCTTGTTGCCTTAGCTATCCTGACTGCCATTTCCGGGCTTAGCGATGCCTTGCAATTGATTAATGCCGACAAAGTCTTTCGAGTAACTCCTAAGCGTTTTGCAGCTTCGGTTACAGTTAAACCAAGGTGTTTGATGACATCCTCCCGCAAAATCTCCCCGGGGTGAGTAGGTCTTCTGAGCGTATTCATTTGAAACCCTCCGGTATTTAATGATAAACTCGATAATCGACGGCCACTGCATCAGGTCCGTCAAATTTAAAGGTGACTCGCCAATTGCCAGTAACCCAAACTGACCAAGTTCCTTTTTCCTTTCCGGAAAGTTCATGTAATTTATAACCAGGTAAATTCATATCTTGAGGTCTTACCGATACATCTAATCGGTCTAAGATTCGACCAAGTTTGGCTGCATGTTTCGGGTTGATCCGGCTTCGGTCATCTTTATAAAAGAATTTTTCCAAGCCTTTGTGGCTGAAAGATCTAATCATTAAACACGCCTTAATAGAAAAAAATCATAATGTGTAACCCGCAACGTGTCAAGTGCCATCAACAATTAAGGGGTTCAGGCGTATATAAGAGAGTAGCAAGAATTGGCAGCGGACCCAAGGTTTAGCCGGGCGGTATCTAGCTGGCTAAAGGGAATAGATGCCCCCTGCTCCAGGAAATACCCATAGCCCCCGAATATGGTGATGGCAACCATCTTTTGGGGTTTATGAACTCAAAGGAAAATGACAGGGGGGCTATGGAAACTATCTGGAAACTCCGCGAAATTGATCCTGACATAAAAGCCGTTGTTGCAACCGGTTATTTGACTCATCCGGTCTTGACCGATTACCGGCAATATGGCTTCTGTGGGGATACTGCAAAGCCATTTACCATGGATGAGCTGTACAAGACTGTAAGGGAGCTGTTGAAGAGCTAGTGGCTATTTACAATCTATACGGCTAGCTTGGAAC
>JAUUVE010000372.1 GCA_030589715.1 Desulfobacteraceae bacterium
ACTTGAAACTCGAAACCTGAAACTTGGAGATGTGTTGACATTTCTAAGTGTTATCCAGTTTCCAGCCCGCCCTGGTGCGACTGGATTTGGCTACTCTGCTTCCCCCAGTGCTCTTTCTGTCCGCCTTTCTTTTCAGCGTCATCTGGGTGATGAGGTCTGGGGCAGGGTTTTAAATTTCCATTTTCTTTGAGCAGCAGAGACAGAACCTCTTTAAAGCTCGCAGGCCACAGTACCCCAGAAACTTTTTCTTGAAAGCTATAATGGGGTAAATAGGGAATCGGGTGCCTACAGTCAAGTAAAAAGGGTTGAGATGATTGGGCATGGCACCCGGGTGAGATGACGGTTTTACTCGCCCGATCAGGATTTTTTTATTATTAGGATGAAAAATCGGCTAAGAGTATGACAGCTAACCCTGAAATCACCTCAAACCTGGAACGTTTCCGGTTCCGCAACCTGCACCCCAATGTCTACATGGGGACCGCCAGCGACCGGTATTCGGGCTGGATCGGGCAGATCTATTCCGAGGGGCGTTATGCGGGTCGAATAGGCCGCCGCTCAAAGAGGGTAAAGCGCGAGAGCTTTGTGGAAGAGGTCTTGCCCGTTGAAAGCGTTGAAGAATATTTTCAGCACTTTCGAACGCTGGAACTGGATTTTACATTCTACCGGGCCCTCCTGGACGGGGACGGGAGGCCCACCCAGAATTTCCATGTGCTGCGCACCTATCGGCAGTACCTTAATCAGGATGATCACATAATCCTCAAGGTCCCACAGACCACATTTGCAAAAAAACTGCGAAGGGGGGATAAATATCTCCAAAACGAACAATACCTGGACCCGGAGATCTTTATCCGCCAGTTCTACGAACCAGCCCTGGAGTTGCTGGAACCGTGGCTGGACGGCCTGATCTTTGAGCAGGAATACCAGCGCAAGGAGGAGCGTTCATCACCACAAAGGGCGGCAGAGGAACTGGATGCCTTTTTTGACCAAATCCCAAGGGACAATCGCTACCATGTGGAACTGCGTACCGAAACCCTTCTGGCTGCCCCGGTCTTTGAGGTCTTTGAGAAGTATGGGGTGGGTCAGGTGCTGTCGCACTGGACATGGCTTCCTACCCTTTCGCGCCAGTTCGGCCTCTGCGGGAGGAGGTTCCTGAATCCTGGCAAGGGTTGCATCATCCGGCTGATGACCCCACGAGGCATGCGTTATGAAGATGCCTACGCCAAGGCCCATCCCTTCAACGCACTGGTGGATGGGATGTTAAATCCCCAGATGGTGAAGGAAACAGCCGACCTGATGAAGACCGCGATCCAAGAGGACGTCAGGATAAACGTAATCGTCAATAACCGCTCGGGTGGTAACGCCCCACTTATTGCACGGCAGATCGCCGGACAATTTCTCTCAATACAGGTGGCCTAGGAGAGGAATTTGGGTGACAGCTTCCCCTGCGATTTATTCAGGTCAGGCCCTTATCCCTTTAGCAATGGATTCTTAGATATGCAAGAACCGCGTCGCAGGGAGAGCCCGCCGGCCAGGACACCTTCAGGCGATATTGTGAAGGTCCCTGTCCAGCACTGGGAAGACCTTGACAAGAGGGATCCGGAGGCACTCTGCAAGAGGGCCCTGGCCAAGAACTACCCTCCCGCCGGATTCATTCTACCCTTTTTGAAGGAATATTTCTTGGTTGACAAGCAAAGGCGTTGCCTTTGTCGACAAGGCCCGGGCGAGTGGGAGCGGATGGATAGTCCCCTTTTGGAATTGGTGGCGCTGGTGTATTTACTTAATGCAACCCCTGAGCCGCTCGGCAAAAGGACCATAAGCGTAAAGGAACTAAAGAGTGCACACTTCTTCAGGGGCCCCCACGAACTCAGGGTCAGGCCTGTACTGGAGCGGTACAGGAATGACCTGGAGGGGTTCAAAAGGGCGGCCGAAGAGCTGGGAGGTGAATCCCTGGACCTGGCAGATGCCGCATACAAGTTTTGGGTCTTCCCAAAGGTGCCCCTTTGCTATCTGCTGTGGGAGGGGGACCAGGAGTTTTCCCCAAGCCTTTCCATCCTTTTTGATCGGTCCATAGAACAGCACCTGGCTCCTGATGCCATCTGGGGTCTTGTGAACCTGGTCTCGGATATCCTTTTGAGGCCGGATGATTGGCCTTAGTAAGGGCATCTTCGGATTGAGACCTTTGAAAAATGCTCAATTTTGTTCAAGGTCAAGTCGAAGATCCCGCACTTTGAGCGGGGGAAGGGGGAAATTTTGACCACAGGAATATATTTAATATTTCGAGGACTAAAATTTGAGCCTGACGCGGAGATTGAGCGAAAGGGGGCGTTTTGTAAAGGTCTCAGATTCGGCGCCCCCTGCGGAAGAGGTGTACCCTGTTGGGATCGATGGTCAGGGGGACGATATCTCCGGTCCGGCAGGCTATGTCCTTGGGGGCACGCACTGTCAGCCTCTCCTCACCGATACGGGCATGTATGTATTTTTCAGACCCCACGTCTGTGATCATCTCCACCTTACCCTCTAAATCCGTCGTATCACCCCTGCCTATTCCAATGTCCTCGGGACGGGCCCCCAGCTCCACTTCGCCTTCCTGTGATGTGAGTTTGAGACCGCTGAGGGCAAAGGAAAAGCCCGATCCTTGGAAATGGGGGCAACCATCTTTTTGGACAAACCTGCCACGATACAGATTCATCTCTGGCGATCCGATAAAGGTGGCCACAAATGTGTCTGCAGGACGCGAATAGATCATTTCCGGAGGCCCAATTTGGTGTACCTTTCCCTCCCGCATTACTACTACCCTGTCCCCAAGGGTCATGGCCTCCACCTGGTCGTGGGTGACATATATTATTGTGCTCCGTATTTGACGATGTAACTGTCTTAGCTCCAGCCTTACGTTGGCGCGCAGGCGGGCATCCAAATTGCTCAAGGGCTCATCCAAAAGGAAGACCCTGGCACGCCGCACCAGGGCCCGGCCCATGGCCACCCTCTGGCGCTGCCCTCCGGAGAGTTCCCGCGGTTTTCTGTCTAAAAGATCCTCTATCCCCAGGAGTCTGGCTGCTTCCAGGACCTGGCTCTGGATGGTCTGTTTGGGGG
>JAUUVE010000395.1 GCA_030589715.1 Desulfobacteraceae bacterium
TCCGGCTTGTCCGGGTTACGAGGTAACCGTTTACGGGTTCAGAGGTACAGGGTTCACCAAAAAATCTCGAACAAGGTAACCCCCTCCGGGGCGTAGGCCCCTACGGGCCGGAGTCTGAACGGTTCACCCAGTTAAATAGGGTTCCCTTCGGGAAATTTAACCGGGTGAACTCTGAACCTGTGAACGGCTACCAAAATAGTTTACAGTTCGTAGTCGTGCAGAGAAGGGGATTCCAATGGGAACAATAGACCTTAGCAAGTCAGACCCCAATTTCAGAGACCAGCTGACCAGAGAACCGGGCGGGGAGCAGATCTCAGCATGTTTTGTCTGCCGCACCTGTACGGCAAGTTGCCCCATATCTGCGGTGAACGAGAAGTTCAATCCGTTTCGAATCATCCGCCTGGCGCTTTACGGCCTTAGGGATGAGGTCCTCAAGAACGATTTCATTTGGCTCTGCTCGAGTTGTTACGCCTGCCAGGAAAGATGTCCCCAGGGAGTGAGCATAACCGACTTTATGACCTTGCTCAAGAACCTGGCATTCAAAGAGGGGCATGCCCCTGTGGGAATAAAAACACAGATGGAACTCATAAAGGCTCAAGGTCGGATCTATGCCATTGATGAATTTGACAATAAAAAACGGAATAAGGCGGGGCTGCCTTCACTACCCACTTCGTGTGATGTGGTAAAGGAACTGCTTGCATAGGGAGCGAGTTCATGAAATACGCACTATTTTTGGGCTGTACCATTCCTGCAAGGTCGAGAAACTACGAACTCTCGGCCAGAAAGGTTGCAGAAAGGCTGGGTATCCGGTTTGTTGATGTGAAAGAATTTATATGCTGCGGATTCCCCATAAAGACCATCGACCAGGGGTCTTCTGTTGTCCTGGGCGCCTACAATCTTTCCCTGGCCCAGCGAGAATGTTTGGACCTCTGCACCCTGTGCAGTTCATGCACCTCGGCGCTCACGGAAACCGCACATCAACTCTCTGGAGATGGGCCGGCCAGGGACCAGGTAAATGAGTCCCTGTCAAGGCTGGGTCTACAATATGACGGCAGGGTCAGGGTAAGGCATATTGCTCGTATCCTATATGAAGACATTGGGGAAGAAAAGATCAAGGGTTGCTTCGAAAAAGACCTGAACGGCCTGAAAATCGCCGTTCACTATGGATGTCATTATCTCAAGCCCTCAGAGATCTATGATCAGTTTGACAGTGTAGAAGATCCCGTTTCCATAGATGGACTGGTTGCACTGACCGGCGCAGAGGTGGTTGACTACCCGGGCAAAAAGAGGTGTTGCGGGGGTCCGGTGCTCCCGGTGGATGAAAAGGTGGCCCTATCGGTGACAAAAGAGAAGCTTGACGACATTAAAGGGACGGGGGCAGATGCCTTGTGCCTTGTATGCCCCTTCTGTTCGGTCATGTATGATAGTAATCAAAAGAGCATTGAATCGGAATATGGCGCCAGCTATGGCCTGCCCGTCCTGTACCTGACTCAAATCCTCGGGCTGGCCATGGGGTTTGACAGGAAGGCCCTGGGTCTGAACTTGAATGTGGTAAAGACAAAGGAATTTTTGTCAAAAATAGGACTGTAGCCTTCCCTTTTGACGCAGCCGGTAGAACCAAACCTACTCGGGACGGCCTCTGAGGGAGATGAACTTAGTTCGCTTCGCTCATAATTGTCCTTCGGACTCCCCACCCTCCGGGCGGGTCCCCAGTTTGGAATGTTGGAATACTGGCCCAGACCTGATCTGGCAAACCTCAGTTACCATGTCCAGTGTTTCCAAAAGGCTAGGGCGATAACTGCATATTTGACGCAGTCGCGCCGGGGCGGGCCATTATTCCATGCGGGAGGCAAAAAAACCGAGGCCTTGAAAACCCCCTATACTTTCAATAAGTTGTAGAATTTCCGAGACGTTAAATTATTCCGTCATGAGCCTTTTTCACGATATGGAGAATGAAGAGAAGATTCCCGGGCATCCTTACCCAGGGCGATGTTCAACATCTGGGACTGAAAACAGGTGCTTGGGATCCAAACAGCAAGGGCCCAGGCGAGTAAACTTTCTTATTGACTTAGTCCATGGACTTAGTTTATGCTTGAGCCAAAGAGAAAGGGGAGGTAATATGGCTGCTATTATCAATGTACATCAGGCCAAGACACAGCTCTCGCGGTTGCTTAAACGCGCTCATGAGGGCGAGGAAATCGTGCTCGCCAAGGCAGGAAAACCCTATGCCCGGCTGGTGCCTTTGGAGGAAGCTAAACCCCGTGTACCTGGAATTATTGACGGGAGGGTTGACGAGGCCTTTTTTGAACCACTGCCCGAAGACGAATTGAAGGCATGGGACCAACAATAGAGAAGGTTTCGAGATTTTTGCTTGATACCCATGTGCTTTTGTGGTGGTTGTTTGATGAACCCAAGCTTTCTGCGAAGGCTTACGGTATCATTCAAGATCCCTATAACACGATCCTGGTAAGCAGTGCTTCCGCGTGGGAGATCGCGACCAAATATCGTTTGGGAAAATTACCTCATGCTGAAGAGGCGGCAGGCAATCTCCCCACCTTGTTGCGCAAGGCGCGTATGGACGTCTTGCCAATTACCATTGAACACGCGCTGGCAGCGGGTGCGCTCCCTGGGCCGCACCGTGATCCCATTGACCGGATGTTGATCGCCCAAGGCCAACTTGAAGAACTGCCAATCGTGACTTCTGATCCCGCCTTTGAACAATATCCTGTTATGCTTGTTTGGTGAGTATACTCAAGATATGGTGTCACAGCTTGATTAACGCATTAGCTCGATCAAGCTTATCTTTAACCAGTTTATCCTCGCGGAGTTGTTTTCTAACGATACCCACCCGTCTGCTCACTGAAGAATATGTTAAACCAAACAGCTTTGCA
>JAUUVE010000251.1 GCA_030589715.1 Desulfobacteraceae bacterium
ACAATGCGTCTTCATGCAGACTTCGTTAAGTAGAAAATAGTTGAGTGGTTGAGTGGTAAAGAAATGACAATAATATCAATATGTTAGCTGAGATCAAAAGTCAAATGTCCAATTTTCCCGCTTATGCCCAATATCTTAGTAATAACAAGAACTTAGGGGCTTCGCCCCAATTGGAATGTTGGAATGTTGGAATGTTGGAATATTGGAATAATGGGTTTTGGAAAAATGGGACAGTGGGTGAACTTGTCCTCCTTCACTTTATTCAGGACAAGTTCACAAGGTGAAGGATTGTTAAGATATCTCTTGATAGGTAAGTTAAAAATGAGTAAATTCCTTTGAAAAATCAACATTCCAATATTCCATTATTCCATCTGGACTAAATGAAACATGCTCGATTAAAATTACTGTTATTTCAATGAGTTATACAATTTCCGAGACGTTATGATCATTGACTTCCACGTCCATACCGCCCATTATCAGAGCATGACCCGGAGTTACCTGGACCTGCTCCGGCGACAGTGGGGAGATCGCTTTGATTGGATGATCCAGACCTATTCATCCCCGGAGGCCTTTCTCGGGCTAATGGACGAGGGCGGTATCGATTATGCTGTCATACTTGCAGAATTGGCGCCTATCACCACCGGGATATCGGATAACGAGTATGTGGCAGAGTTCTGCTCCAAGAGTCCACGCCTGATCCCCTTTGCCAGCATAAACCCCTATACCATTTCCAGACCTTCCGAGGAACTGGAAAGGCTGGTGCGCGATCACGGTTTTCGAGGGCTGAAGCTCTATCCCACGTACCAGCATTACTACCCCGGCGATGCCATGATCTATCCGAGCTATGCAAAGGCCCGGGAACTGGGGATACCGGTACTGCTCCATATAGGCTCATCCGTATTAGCCGGCTCAAGATTGAAATACGGAGACCCCATATATTTAGACGATGTGGCTGTGGATTTCCCGGAATTGATCCTGATCCAGTCCCACAGCGGACGTCCCTTTTGGTATGACAAGGCCTTTGCCCTTGCCCGGATCCATGAGAATGTCTACATGGAGGTAGCCGGCCTCCCTCCTCAGAGGCTCCTGAGCTATTTCCCGGAGCTGGAGCGAATTGCGGAAAAGGTAATCTATGGATCAGACTGGCCGGGGGTGCCTACAATCAAGGAGAACATCCAGACCCTGAAAGGCTTAACCATGAGTGAGGATTCGAAGCGAAAGATTTTAGGCGCAAACGCGGCCAGGGTGTTAGGCATCGCTGATAGATAGCTAAGGTCCCTCAAAAGAGGGAAGATCGAGAAACCCTAACTGTTATGCAAAGGAGAGTGGAGAATGAAGGAGAAAATTGAAGACCTCATTAAGTCAGTCAAGGATAATCATGTAGAGATGATCGACCTGAAGTTCATCGACCTTTTCGGTCAATGGCACCACCTAACCATTCCGGCCGGCTACCTGAATCATGATACCTTCATCCAGGGCGTGCCTTTCGATGGATCAAGCATTCCCGGCTTCAAGACCGTTGAGGCCGGTGACATGGTCCTGATCCCCGATCCGGAGACCGTCAGGGCCGATCCCTTCTGGGAGGTGAACACACTGAGTCTGATTTGCGAGACTGCCGAAGCGGACACCAAGGCCCCCTTTCAGAAGGATCCGCGAGGGGTTGCAAAGCGGGCCGAACGTTTCTTGAAGGCGACAGGTATCGCCGACGAGAGCCAGTGGAGCCCGGAATTTGAGTTCTATATCTTCGACAGCATCAACTACCGATCGGACATCAACCTGGCCCAGTACCTCATCGATTCCGGGGAGGCTGACTGGAATACAGGGATGGACTTCGAGAAGAACCTGGGCCATAAGATCCCCCTAAAAGGGGGATACCATGCCATCCCACCCCTCGATATCATGTTCAATATCCGCACCGAAATGGTCCGAATCCTCCAGGAGGGTGGTGTTGGGGTACGATACCATCACCACGAAACCGGAGGGCCCGGTCAGTCGGAGATCGAGATCCTGTTTTACTCCCTGGTTGAGGCGGCGGACCATAGCGTGTGGAGCAAGTACGTGATCAAGATGGTTGCCCAGAGGCGAAACCGGACGGTCACCTTCATGCCCAAGCCCCTGTATAACGAAGCAGGAAACGGGATGCATTTTCATCAAAAGTTGTTTAAGAATGGAGAGCCTGTTTTCTTCGACCCTTCAGGATATGCGGGTCTCAGCAAAACGGGGCTCCATTATATCGGCGGCATACTGAGCCATGCTCCAGGCCTGGTTGCCTTTACCAATCCCAGCACAAACTCGTTCAAAAGATTGGTCCCGGGGTTTGAGGCCCCGGTGAACCTCTTCTTTTCCCTGGCCAACCGGAGTGCAGCCATTCGCATCCCAAAATATGCAATGGCTCCCCATGAGAAGAGCATAGAATTCCGGCCTCCGGATGCAACCTGCAACATCTACCTTGCCATGAGTGCGATCCTGATGGCCGGAATCGATGGAATCCGCAAGGGGATAGACCCTTCAGAGGCCGGGTTTGGTCCCTACGATGTGGACATAGAAAAGGCCCCTAAGGAGCTCAAGGCCAATATAAGGCCCCTTCCCTCCTCCTTGAAAGAGGCCCTCGATGCCCTAAAAAGGGATTATCAATACCTGCTCGAAGGAGAAGTCTTTACCGAGGAGATTATTGAGACCTGGATCGATCGGAAGATGAAGGAGCATTATGAGGTAATGAATCGACCCCATCCCTATGAGATGAACCTCTATTATGAGGCGTAAAAAGGGCCCCCGAGCCTAAAGACGTGCCCTCGATTTGGGCAAGAAACGATATTTTCGGAGGACTCCTATGGTTTGGATTGGTATTGAAAGAATAGAGAAAAAATCATGAAGGGCCTGAGCACGGTCAAGGACTTCAGGGGTAGTAAGAATTGTGCCTGCCCCTTTCGAGGGGCAGGTAAGGGCTAAACCTTCAAAGGAGATGATTTCATGCTTGCAGATAGAATCCTTTCGGTCGAGCGGTCCCCCTTTTACAGCATCATGGATCTTGCAGCCAAGAGGGGTGACTGCATTTACTTACATTTGGGAGAGCCGGACTTTATCACACCAAAACACATCGTGGAGGCTGCCAAGAGTGCCCTCGATGAAGGCCACACCCACTACGGGCCGGATCGGGGGATCCCGGAGCTGCGCCAGCTCATTGCGGAAAAGATAGAAAAAGAATACGGGACCCGATACGATTGGGAGGATGAGATCATGGTCACGGCCGGGGGCCAGGCAGGCCTCCATATTGCAGTGATGGCCCTGGCAAACCCGGGGGATGAGATCATCATCCTGGTCCCCTATTATCCCCCCTATCTGGTGAACGCAAAGCTGGCAGATGCCAGGCCCGTGTTTGTGGAGCTTAAGGGCGAGGAAGAATTTATCCCGGATCCATCAGACATTGAAAAGGCCATCACCTCGAAGACCAAGGCGATCATCGTTTTGACTCCAAACAACCCAACTGGAAGCGTCTATCCGGAGGAGACCCTTCAGAGGATTGTCCAGATCGCCAAGAAAAGGGACATCATGGTGATATCCGATGAGGTTTACGAAACCCTTGTCTATGACGGCATTCGCCATAAGAGCCTGATCTCCTTTCCCGATACTAAGGAACATGTGGTCCAGGTCAACAGCTTCTCGAAGATATACGCCATGACAGGCTTGAGGGTAGGATACCTGGCGGCCTCACAGGAAAAGCTGTTGCAGTTTTTGAAATACCATCACACGGTGAACATCAGCGCAAACGTGCCTGCCCAGATGGCTTGCGTAACAGCCATGAAAGGTCCCCAGGACTGTGTGGAGGAGATGCGGGGGGCCTATCAAAAGAGGAGAGACCTGATCGTGGAGAGGCTGAACGACATCCCCGGAGTATCCTGCTTTACCCCAAAGGGGGCCTTTTACGCCTTTGCTGATATCCGGGAGCTCGGCATACCCTCCCTCGATCTTGTTCAATACCTTGTTCAAGAGGCAGGGGTGGTACTGACCAATGGAAGCGGATTCGGCTGCGAAGGCTTTGTCCGGGTATCCTATGCGGCCAATCCAGAGAGCATAGAGGAGGCCATGGACAGGATGAAGAAAGCGGTGATCAGGATGCCAGCGGCCATGAAAAAGTTATAGAAGATGAAGAGATGTATAAGCCGACACTTAACTAGTGCTTGACCGAAAACCTCGTAAAAAAGATTTTCAATTTTACTCAGATAATTTCAAGGACTTAACTGCCTAACGGCAGGACTTTGACAGGATTAACAGGATAGACTGGATAATTATCGTGTTAATCCTGAAACCATCATCCTGTGGGAAATCAATTTGTAATTTGAATGAACGTTTCAACCAA
>JAUUVE010000334.1 GCA_030589715.1 Desulfobacteraceae bacterium
CGGCGATTACCCCTTTTACCATTTCCGTAGTGTAGGAATTGTATTGCCCGGGATTATTCAAGCGGACCCAGGAGACGTAAAGCCCCTCCACCGCGTTTCCTTCCGGGTCTGTCAGCGGGCGCTTTTCATGGACCACGCACGGGGGTTCTGTCCCCCAGTGAACGTCGGTGTGTTGCAGATGATCTTTAATTTCATTGTCTCTGGGCATCCAACCTAAAGTCATAATGTTCTCCTTTCTTGTTTGAATTACTCACAAGGGACCAGGAACAAATCTCAAAAATCAGGGATCAGAATAATCCGTTTCTCACGCGGCCGATCGTGGACCTCATGAAAGGTCTCCACTATTGTGCTCATGGACCGGGTCTGTACATAAGGCTCCAGGGCCACCTTCTTCGAGAGGACCATCTGGAGAGCTTGCGGATAATACTCCGGGAGACATCCCCAGGTCCCGATGATTTCAGCATCAAAGGCCATTAGCCTGCTGATGGAATGTTCCACTTTGTGAAGGCCGAAGCCAACGATCACCAGCTTTGATGTGAAACTCATCAGGGCCAGGCCAAGTTCCTGCCCCGGCCCGGTGCCCGTGACTTCAAAGATCTTCCACCCGAACACGGGAAGAGCGTTCTGTTTCCGTATGTCCTTTACATCTCCAGAGATCTCCCTGGAGCTCTTGCCGGTGGCGTTAATTACAAAATCGGCACCGTAGGAGAGGATCTTTTGGAGCCTTTCCTCAATGATATCGATGGCGACAACAACTCCAGCACCCAGTGCTTTTGCCATCTGCACCATGTATTGGCCCACACCCCCGATGCCTATGACAATCACGTTGTCGCCAGGCTCCAGAGCCGCCCTTTTGGCCGCCTGGTAAGGCGTAGTTACGGCGTCGGCCACCACCGCGAGATGCTCTAAGGGTGTACTCCCCCGATTCTTGATCTCACACAGATCAATATTCGGGACAGGTATATGACTGGAAAACCCGCCGTAGATACCAAGGCTGTTGCCCGGCATTTTCTGATCCAGGCAACGGTTACCTCTGCGGGTTTTGCAGAGATAGCACTTCCGGCAGGGCATGACCGCCGGGATCAGGACCTCTTTGCCAACCCAGGCATCGTCTCCCGCCACCACCTTGCCTGAAATTTCATGCCCCAAAGTCAGGGGCGGCTTTATCACAGTACGGACCCCGTCAAAGAAATATCCGAGATCAGTGTGACAGACACCACATCCAGCCACCTCCACCAAGACTTCGCCCGGTTTTAATTCGGGTACAGGAATTTCCTTCTTTTCAATCCGACCCGGGATTTCCTCGCCGGTTTTTTTGTTGCGCGATGTGGGCTGAATCATCTGCCAGGTCAGAATCTTGTCCGGTACTCCCATTTTATTCCTCCTTAAATATTTAGTTGAGTCCCGCCTCAGGCGGGATTGGGTGTTGACTATTTAACTGCTGCCTATATCATCCCGTCCCCTCCATCCACACAGAGGAGCTGGCCGGTTATGTAGTTGCTTTCGTCAGAGGCCAAAAACACGAAGGCCGGCGATATGTCGTCCGGTTCTGCAAAGCGTTTGAAAAGAATCCTATTTATATAGATCTCTTTGAGCTTCTCATCGGACCTTATTTTTTCTGTCATATCCGTGGCCACTATACCCAAGGATATTACATTGGCACAGACATTATAACGAGCAAGTTCCCTTGCAATGGATTTTGTCATGCTCAGGATGCCCCCCTTGGCAGCGCTGTAATTGATCTGGCCAACAGTGCCGACAAGTCCGGCTACAGACGTCACATTTATGATCTTGCCGCCCTTTTGTTCTTTCATATGAATCGCGGCAGCCTGCGAGCAGAGAAATGCCCCCTTTAAATGGATGTCAATTACCTGGTCCCACTGCTCTTCACTCATTTTGACCATCATGGCAGGGCGGGTAAATCCTGCGTTGTTGACCAAGATGTCCAGCCTTCCGAATGTCTCAATAGTGGCTGACACCAGATGTTCCACATCAGATTTTTGTGCCACATCGGCCTTTACTGAAATGGCCTCACTCCCCATGCCCTCTACATTCTCCACCACCTCATCGGCCGCTTTTTCGTTGGAGGTGTAGTTTATAACCACTTTGGCTCCCACTTTTGCAAAGGCGAGGGCAACGGCCCTGCCAACGCCTCGACTGCTCCCAGTGACAAGGGCAATTTTATCTTTTAATCTCATGGGTTAAGCCTTTCGATCAAGTATGCGAAATAGCGACTTTGGCCTTTTGGTATCATAAATTTATGGTTACATTATAGTTACAATATAGTTACTTCCCAAGCTAAAGAAAGTTTATTTTCGTGTCAAGCAAAATCGAAGATGCCAAGAAGGCATTTTTCTGTGTTTCCCGATCGGAAAGATTGTGGTAAGTCAGATGAGGGCCAAAAGCACATCCTTGGAATTTTTGATCATGACACGGCTAACTGAGAGAGTTCAGGTCAACATCCCTTTTACCATGCTTTACGAGTCATACCTTGACCGTTTTATTGAGCACAGACTCAATCCGGAAATAGGATATGATGCAGAGGCCCTGGATAGATATTCCCTGTCCGATTTTGGTCGCATCGCAAAGACCCTCCACAATGCCGGTCTTTCCATTACCCTACACGGGCCTTTTGTTGATCTGTCACCAGGGTCTCCGGATCCAAAGATCAGCAGAGTGACTCGAAGCCGCTTTGAACAGGTACTCAGGTTGGTCCCCCTTTTTAGGCCAAAGACTGTGGTATTTCACATAGGATACGACAAGAAGAGATATTACTTTATAAGGGATATCTGGATTGAAAAGAGCCTGGAAATGTGGTCCTGGCTTGCAGAACGTGTGCAGAACGAGGGTGCCTTACTGATGCTCGAAAATGTATATGAACACGGGCCGGATGATGTTCGGGTCCTCTTTGAGACCCTGGGGAGACAAAGGGTGGGGTTTTGCCTTGATACTGGTCACCAGGCCGTCTTCAGCCGTGTGTCTCTCGATGCGTGGGTGGACTCGCTCGAGCCCTTTATAGGCCAACTTCATCTCCACGATAACTCGGGCAACCAAGATGACCACCTGGCGCTCGGTATGGGGACGATTGATTTCCAGGGACTATTCAGACGTCTCAATCCCATAAGAGACAACCCACCCTTTATTACCCTTGAGCCCCACACGGAAGAGGACCTTTGGCCCAGCCTTGAATACCTTGAGAAGACCTGGCCCTGGTGATCAGGCCACCCCCTTCATTTCTCATTGAACTTTGAATACCCTTGGGATACTATCTGTGGCCCAAATCTGCAAGGAGTGCAAGATCTTGAGGAGAATACTGACATGAATTTCCTGATGGACCACCCCTTTCCCAAATCCACCAGCTCTACGGAGAAATGCAAACGGCTGCTGGAGGCGGTGAGTCCCGAAGACAGCCTGTGCATACTTATCGATGCCGACCC
>JAUUVE010000410.1 GCA_030589715.1 Desulfobacteraceae bacterium
ATATCGTGACAGTGAACAAGGAGCGATGCAACTGCGGCAGGACACATGCGCGGATCAATATCCAGGGCCGCATCGATGACATGCTGATCATAACGGGCGTCAATGTATTCCCAAGCGACATTGAGAAGGTAGTCAGGGGCATAAAGGAACTTACAGGGGAGTATCGGATCGTCGTTTACCATGAGAAACATCTTGATAAGTTTGATGTGGAGGTAGAAAAGAAGGAGGGCATTGCTATCGATGATAAACCCTTGGCTGAGGCGGTCAGGGGGAAAATCAAAGGCCTCCTTGGCGTCTCTCCCCGGGTGAAAATTCTGAAAGAGAACACCCTGGAGCGAGCAACTCACAAGGCAAAGAGGGTCATTGATAAACGGGAGAAGGTCTGGTCGGAGTAAGTACTTGAGGAGATGTGATGAAAAACATTGATCTTATCATTGAGGGGGGCACAGTTTACACACCCCATGGTCATTTCAAGGCCGACATTGCAGTGGATGACGAAGAGATCCTGGCAATCGGCAGCAAATCTAGTTTTCCTTCTGCCAGAAGGACAATAGACGCCACTGGTCTCTGCGTCTTGCCAGGGCTGTGGCATACGCACTGCCATTTTCGCGAACCGGGGCATACCGCAAAGGAGGACTTTGAATCAGGGACCAAAGCGGCCGCAGCCGGGGGCATTACGTGCTGTCTGGACATGACCAACAACGACCCGCACCCAACGACATTGGAAAACTTTGAATTAAAACTTGAAACCGTTCAAAATAAATCCTATTTGGATTTCGGAATATATGGCGGGGGGCTCTTCCCCGAGGAAGTCGAAAAGCTGGCGAAGGCCGGTGCCATAGGCATAAAGATCTTTAACACACGGCACATCAAAGAGGTCTATCCATATATCTCAGAACTCGGGGTGATCGACCACGGGTTGCTGTATGAGCTCTATGAGGCCGTGGCGGATACCGGGCTGGTGTGCTCCGTGCACCACGATGACCCGGAGTGGTGCAAGAGGATGACCTTCAGAGACTATATAGACAAGGGCAAAACGGACAGTCGCGCCTATATGGAGGCCTACGAAAAGGGTTACATGTATGGTCATGGGATGGTTGGAGGGCTTGCAGCATCGCTTTACTATGCGCACCTCGCAAAGGTCCGCCTCTATGTCCTGCATCTGGGTGTCATGCCGGTGGGGGCCTATGAGATGGTTCGGCACGCAAAGCAGGAACTGGACCAGGTCGTTTACGGAGAACTCGAAGCCACATCCATGCTGATGACAAGAGAGCAGGCAGAAAAGGTGGGCCCTTTTACCTATCTCTGGGCCCATAGTCCTGAGGAGGCAAGAAAAACCCTGGCAAACGGTGTCACAGACGTCATGGTGGTCGAGCACGCCCCCCATACCCTTGAGGAAGTAAGCCCTGGATGGGAAGACAATTTCTCTGTACCCCTCGGCATAACAGGTGCCCAGGAGTTTATCCCCCTCATGCTGGATCAGGTAAATTCGGGGATACTGACACTTGAAGACCTGGCCCGCTTCTGCTCTGAAAACCCCGCAAAGATATTTGGCATATATCCCAAAAAAGGCACGATACAGGTAAATGCTGACGCGGACTTCACCATTGTCGATATGGGGAAAAAGGCGGTTCTGACGGGAAAGGAGATGTATTCCAGGACCGGCTTTACATCCTGGGAAGGGATGGAGGTATCCGGCATGCCGGTATATACCATTGTCCGCGGCCGTGTGATCATGGAGGATGGGAAAATCGTGGCAGAGCCCGGATTAGGTCGATTTGTCCCAGGGATCGCAGCGGGTTAGAATCAAGAAAAAGCGAATTATTATCACTTGACAAATAGATTCATATATATTAAAGGCCTAAAAGTCATACATAGGGCTAGGACAATTACTCAAAACCTATAAAAGATTAAGGAGGGGTTGGCATGCGAAAGATCAAATTAATTCCAGGGTTTTTACTTGGCTATTTTGTAATCGGCTCACTGCTTTTATCGGTTTCTACACCCATGGCCGCAACCGCGCCTAAAGGCGCACCGGCCGAATTCAAAGTGGGCTTCGTTGACTTCATCTCTGGCCAGGCCGCAACCTTTGGAATTTCCGGAAAGGACACCACTGAATGGCTGGTGGCCAAGTGGAACCGAGAGGGAGGCATCAGAGGAGTCCCTATCACGACGGTGATTCTGGACGAGGCCGGGGGACCTAAGAAACAGGTTGCCGAGTTACGGCGCCTGGTGCTGGACGAAAAGGTGGACGCCATCGTCGGTTACACCTCCAGCGGTAACTGCCTGGCCATTGGCCCCGTGGCAGAGGAGCTTAAGATCCTTACGGTCGCGCACATCTGCGGGACCCACCGCCTGACCGAAGACCACAAGTTGAAGTACGTTTTCAGGACCTCAAACCACCAGGCAGCGGACAGCTTGATGCTGGCCCGGTACGTGCTGAAAGTCAAGCCAGATGTGAAGACCATCGCCGGTGTCAATGAAGACTATGCCTGGGGGCGAGACTCGTGGGAAAACTTCAGGCTCGCGATTCAGGCGTTGAAGCCCGATATCAAGGTCAAGGTAGCGCTCTGGACCAAGTTCCAGCCCACGGATAGCTCGTCGGAGATCTCCAGGTTGCTTGTGGCCAGGCCTGACGTGATTCACAGCAGCTTCTGGGGCGGCGGCCTCATCACGTTTATCAAGCAAGCGGCCCCCCGTGGCCTCTTCAAGCAGAGCCTGGTGGCCCTCAGCACCGGTGC
>JAUUVE010000187.1 GCA_030589715.1 Desulfobacteraceae bacterium
ACACGGGCTACCATTGCCCGTGAAAAAGGCCTCGAGCCTCTTGCCGAGATGCTTTTTGAGCAGGATGAAAATACCAATCCCTTAATCGAAGCGGAGGCCTTTGTGGATCCTGAGAAGGGTGTTGAATCTGCTGAAGATGGCCTTGCGGGCGCCCGGGATATCATTGCAGAGTGGGTCAATGAAAACCAGGAGGGCCGAGAAAAGATGCGCGCTCTTTTCCTGAAGAAAGGCCGGTTTCATGCAAAAGTGATTCCCGATAAAGAAAAAGAAGGAGCCAAGTACAGGGACTATTTTGACTGGGAGGAGCCCGTGGCCTCGGCACCGTCCCACAGGATTCTGGCTATGCGGCGCGGTGAAAAGGAGGGTTTCCTGAACCTAAGGGTGACAGCCCCGGAGGATGAGGCATTGGCAATATTGGAGTCATTGTTCGTGAGGGGAGCCAGTGCCGCATCCATGCAAGTGAAAGAGGCCGTTCACGATAGCTACTATCGCCTCCTTTCCCTGGCCATAAAGACGGAGATTCGTATGGGAACCAAAGAGCGAGCCGACCATGAGGCCATTCGGATATTTACCGAAAATCTCCGCGAACTCCTCATGGCTGCTCCGCTGGGGGAGAAAAATGTCCTGGCCATCGACCCCGGTATCCGTACCGGCTGCAAAGTGGTCTGTCTTGACCGGCAGGGAAAACTGCTCCACACGGAGACCATCTATCTTTTTAGCTCCGACAGGAACAAGGCTGATGCGGCCAAGACAGTGTCCAGGTTGTGTGGGGAGTATGGAGTCGACGCCATCGCGATCGGAAATGGCACAGGCGGAAGGGAGACGGAGGCTTTTATTCGAAACCTTGACATTCCACGGAATATTGAGGTGGTGATGGTCAATGAAAGCGGTGCGTCCGTCTATTCCGCCTCTGAGGTTGCCAGGAGAGAATTTCCCGATCTTGACGTGTCCTTGCGTGGGGCTGTCTCCATTGGGAGACGGCTTATGGACCCACTGGCGGAATTGGTCAAGATTGATCCGAAATCCATTGGGGTGGGGCAGTACCAGCATGACGTGCACCAGCCTGCCCTCAAAAGCAGCCTCGACGATGTCGTTATAAGCTGTGTCAATGCTGTAGGGGTTGAGGTCAATACAGCCAGTGAACAGCTCCTTTCCTATGTCTCAGGTCTCGGGGCTCATTTGGCCAGGAACATCATCGTTTACAGGAATGAAAACGGCCCCCTATCATCCAGGGAAGACCTGAAAAAGGTGAAACGAATGGGTCCCAAATCGTTTGAACAGGCCGCGGGGTTTCTTCGTATCAGGGGAGAAGAAAGCCCTCTCGATGCAAGTGCAGTGCACCCCGAGTCCTATCCCGTTGTAGAGGCCATGGCCAGAGACCTGGGTTGCAGAGTAAAGGATCTACTCGATGATGAGACACTCCGGAAAAAGATCGATCTACCGGCCTATGTCACCGAAAACGTGGGTATGCCCACCCTGACGGACATCATGGAGGAACTGGCAAAACCGGGGCGCGATCCCCGGAAGGAGTTTGAGATCCTCTCTTTCACTGAAGGGGTCAACGCGATTGAGGACCTGAAACCGGGCATGAAGCTACCGGGTGTGGTCACGAATGTAACGGCCTTTGGAGCCTTTGTGGATATGGGGGTTCACCAGGATGGTCTGGTTCATATCAGCCAGTTGGCAGATCACTTTGTAAAAGACCCCAATCAAGTAGTGAAGGTCAACCAGCGTGTCATGGTCACCGTCCTCGATGTGGACCTTGAAAGGAACCGCATTTCACTTTCCATAAAAGATAAAGGGAACAAAGCGGAAAAACCAGAGGATAGAAAGACAAGACTTCAGATGAGTAAGCCCGGACGTAAAAAACCAAAAAGAGAAAAAGCTCGGCCATTCAATAATTCGTTCACCAAGGCCCTGGAGTGATACGGGAGCATTCTGAGCGCAAGCTTTCTTGGGGGAGGGTCAATTCAAATGAAACCCCATCCACCTTGACAAAGATGCTCATTTAGCCATGATACTTTCAGCTTTTAGGAAAGCAAGAAAGTGATGACAATTCGATTGTATTTTTAACATCCGGTGCCCATAACTCGTTTTTTCTCGAATTCCTCGAAAGAACGTTGTTTCATTCACCAAAAGATGCCCCTCAATCCCACTACAGGAAACCCTCAAAAAATATGCTGGGGGCGCGTCTGTGGAATAGTCAGCGGGATGATGCTTACAAATCCGATGGCCATGGAGATAAAGATGACAATAAAGACATTATAATAGGCTTCCAATGGGTAGACTGCCCCTGATCGACCCACTTTATCCATCAGAAAACCAGTGAAGGGTTGAAACAAGGCCGTACTCAAAAAGGCTGCGGGATTCATCAACCCGAGGGCTGTCCCTGTGAGCCAGGGGGGAAAGAGTTCTTTCGTAATGGTCATATAAAGAGAAAGTGAACCTCCTCCGCAGGCGCCCATGATTAAAAATAGGGGGCCCAGGAGAAGGGAACCGGGGCTACCCCCCGAGAGGAGAAAAAACGCCCAGCAGATCAGGCCAAGGCCCAGGGAACAAAGAAGGACGCCCTTGCGTCCGAGGGCAACCTTATCGGCTAGAAACCCAAAGGTGGGGGCCCCAATGACAAAACCGAGGGGTAGCATCATAAGCAACCCACCGGCCTGCAGCCGGTTGTACCCATGGATATCCATCAGGTAAGGCACGGCCCACAGACCCTGAAAGGTAACCGCCGGGCCCCCAAAGAAAAATGTGGATATTGTCACCATCCAGAAGCCAGGTTTACTAAAGACTATTCGGAGGCGCTTGCGGGTTCTGATATCTCCAGGGAGATCGCCCTTAGCCAGCGATGATTGATTCGCCCCGACTTCGATCGGCGGCCACCCTTTATCTTCAGGGTTGTCGCGCAAGACGCCCCAGGAGATGATTGCCAAAAAGAAAGTGACGGCCCCTATGGCAAAGGATGACATGCGCCATCCCAAAAGAAGGACCAAATAGGTCAAGGGCAGCGATGCCGCCAGATTTCCTGCGTTTCCAGTGGCCAGAAAGATGCCTGTAACACCTGCGAATTCCCTTTGCCGATACCATTTGGACAAAATCTTCACGCCGGGCACAAAGATACCCCCCACGCCCATGCCGATAAAGGCCCTTCCCACCGTGGCCATGGTCATGTTGAGAGCGCTTCCGAAAATCACTGCTCCAACGCAGGCAATGAGAGTAAAGATGGTGATCACGCGCCTTGGCCCCAAGGTATCAGACAGGACCCCCACCGGGGGCTGAACAGCGGCATAAAGATAAAAATATGAAGAGGACATCAGCCCAAGTGCCGTTGCGTCGGCGCCAAATTCAAAGACAAGATCACGGGCAATGACCGTGGGCGAGATGCGATGAAGGCAGGCTAAGAAATAGATTCCTCCCATGACCCAAAACATGAGCCAGCGATATTTGAGGAGATCGTTAAAGACGCCCATCCCGTATCCCATTTCACTACTAACTCCCCTTGTTGTTTATTCACTGCACAGGATTTTCACTGAATTCAAAAGCTCTTCATAAGAATTTGTGGGTTGAATAGTACTAGACGGACCTTCTTTACTTCGTTGGCCTATTGATCATTCGATTTCCGGTTTTTAAGGCTTTCCTTGGTTCTGTCTCAGGGTTACGTGACAACCAGCGAAACCGTTAACAGGTAGAATTGATCCGGCTGTTTGCGAAAATGTCCAATGTCAAAGGCCGGTACATTCCCAGCCATAGGCCTACGTCCCCCAGGCCCCTTTCAATTAAAACCCCTTGAGTTATGTTTATTCTAAACACCCCTTGTAGGAAACAGAGGTGAATATTTTCCAGTCTTCAAATTCATCACTACTATTCCCGACGTAATCAATGCCAAGGCGAGCAAGAGATCGAAAGTGATAGGTTCTCCGAGAACCAGTCCACCAAGCAAGACACCGGCTATGGGCATAATGAAAATAAATGAATGAAGTGACACAGCCCCATATTTTTGGAGCATACCATTCCAGGCCACAAAGCCAAAGGAGGCTGTCACAAGACTTTGGTACAGGAGAGAAAGAAGAACCTCTGCATCCACACGGGCTATCATGTTGGTATCCCAGAAATAGCCAGCGAGAAAGAAGAAAGGAACGGAAAACACCATGGGATAAAGCACAACCTGAAAAGGGAGAAATGCGTTTATGATCCTTTTTGTATAGATAGTGTTGCAGGCCCACAGAAAGGCAGTGACAAGAATCATTAGATCTCCGATTTGAACATCCGTGGTGACCCCTTTCTTTCCCAAAAAGACTAAAACCAACCCTGAAAACCCCATGAGAAGGCCCAAGATTTTCTTCTTAGTGATCTGGTCTCCTGGAATGAAGTAGTGGGCCAGCAAAAGGACAAAAAACGGTTGGAGATTGACCATCAGGGTTCCCCGGGAAGCACTGGTTTTGCTCAAGCCAAGATAGAGCAAGGCCAGCTGGACGGTAAAAAACATTGAGATAATCAATAGTTGCTGTGCTTGACCTTTCTTGATAAGGAGAGATCGTCGGGTGACTATGGCCCACAGAAAGATCGCAATTGCGGCTAAACTGAATCGGAGTCCCACCGTTGTAAATACCCCAAACCCCAAGAGGCTGATCTTAATGGCTACAGCATTTGCTCCAAAGACAGTGCAAAGAAACATGGTAAAGGTCCCGGCTAGAAATGGAAGTTCTTGGTTATTGGGCGGATCTTGAGTCATGGCTTTATCAAAAGGTCCTTCTCGCTTTTCATTTCCTGAATAAATTGCTTTCTTAAACAAAGGCCTGGAAGATACACTTTCGTTACGTTCGACTCAAGGCCTAAACTCATTTTCAGATAGTTGATCTCGGCGCCAGGTTAAATTGACCCTTCTATACTTGTTTCTATTAACCCGACCGGTGCACATTTATTTGAGAGATGAGAGAGAGGCAGGGAGGTTTTTGCCGGGATAAGAGTAAAGAACATATCTTTTAGGCCCAAGATCGGCGACGAGGGTCTTGATGGTCCTTTCCTGGGGGAACCTGATGGCCTCTGAAGCAAAGGCTGTCTCTTTTTGTCTGGGGTCAGGTCTACGCTTTTGACAAATTAAGTTTTTTTTGATCCTGTTGACTAGCCGTCGAAGCTTCCTGTCCTGATCCATCATTATAGCAAGCCTTAGGCAGTACACATGAATGACCGCCAAGTATCGTCCCTGTCCCTTTCATCCGGGAAGACCGCCTTTCTTTCATTGCCACGGGCGGCTACGTGGGAAAAGGCATCAGGATAAAGGATTCGAAGCGGTCGGGTCATGGTGATCATCTCGTGGATTTAGTCAGAATCTTTCGGTGTTCTTATCCTGCCT
>JAUUVE010000121.1 GCA_030589715.1 Desulfobacteraceae bacterium
CAGGTCTAACCCCGCATTCCCGGATATTGCTCAAAACCTTTTTCTCTGAACGGCCACACCCGGCATCCACCAATGCGGAATGGCCTGCGAAATTAATCAAGTAGATGGCTGCATCTTCAAAAGATGAGACCTCCCCTCCACCCACCTGAAATATCTCGTTTGTGATTTTCATTCAGATGACCTCCTGTCCTATCTTGGCGAAAGGCTCTATTGGAATTAAGGGCAGTGGTAATTGAAGAGGTTCCCGATAAGGCATCATCTGGCTATAGGAACTCGGCTTAAGAACTACAAATGAAAGATAGGGGATATGCTGGGGTGATGATGGACAGGCTGAGAAAAGGTCTTCAGGGTCAAAAAGCGATCACGATGTGTCGTCTTCAGCCTCCTTCTTGTGCTTTTTCTTGATCTCCCCCTTCATGAAAATGACTCCTTTCTTGGTTACCGGCTTCCGATACTCCTGTTTCTGATGCAAACACTTTTCAGGGCAGTTTTCAACGCACACACCGCAATATATACAGGCAAAGGGATCACACTGCCAGGTGGCCTCCTTGGTATCCACGGTGATACATTGGGACGGGCATTTGCGGGCACAGGTTCTGCAGAAAACGCAGTCCTTGATTTCGTTATAGAGTTCCCCGCGCGACCGCTCAAAGGTTTCCCTGGTCTCCTTTGGGTAGAGCCTGGTGGAGCTTTTCCTGAAAAGATTTCGGAGAACGTTTGGCGTCATGTTAAACAAGGCGCTTCACCCTGTTACCTTTCTGTGCAACTGATGCACGGGTCAATGGATAGGACAATCACCGGGACGTCGGCCAGCCCTATCCCCGGGAGCATACTCAACAGAGGCGGAATATTGGCAAAGGTGGGTGTCCTGATCCGCAGCCTGTCCAGATTTTTCTTGCCATTTCCCTTTATATAGTAAATCAGCTCACCCCGGGGTTGCTCAACCCTGCTGACCACTTCCCCCTCGGGCCTGCCTTTGACCTTCACACTAATTTCGCCCGTGGGCAGTTTGGATATGGCCTCTCTCCCGAGCTCAATGGCCTGATAGGTCTCCAGAAACCTGACCTTATTTCGGGAGTAGGCATCTCCATCCTTACACACCACAGGCTCATAGGTGAGTTCGCCGTAAGCGGCATATCCGAGTTGGCGCATGTCCTGCACCACCCCACTACCACGCAAGGTGGGGCCTACCGCACCCAATTCCAGGGCCTGATCCCTTGTCAGGACCCCTTTGCCCACGGTCCGCTTCTTTACCGTATAGTCGTGAAGCAGGACCTTTTCCAGCTCCCTGACCTCCTTTTCCACCAAATCCAGCTCCGAGAGTATCCAGCGTGTTATGTCAGGGCCCAGGCCTCGTTTTACGCCGCCAATGATATTCACAGAGACATTGACCCTGTTTCCGCCGGTGGCCTCATTGATGTCCATGACCCTCTCCCGGATCCTCCAGCACTGCATGAACAGGCTTTCAAACCCAAAGGCATCGGCAAACAGCCCAAGCCACAAGAGATGGCTCTGGATACGGTGTATTTCCGCCCAGACGACGCGCAGGAACCTGGCCCTGGCAGGGACCTCGATACCCATCAGTTCCTCGATCGCCTGACAATAGCATTGGGCGTGTATGGTGGAGCAAATGCCGCAAATACGCTCGCAGATCTGGATCATCTGGTGGAAGTCCCGGATGTCGGCGAGCCTCTCAAGCCCGCGGTGGACGTATCCGAGCGTGGGTACGGCTTCCTTAACGATTTCATCCTCAAGGACAAGCTTGAGCTGAAGCGGTTCAGGAAAGACCGGATGCTGCGGTCCGAAAGGTAGGATTGTGCGAGCCATTGGTAAACCTAACCCGGATAAACCGGAATTTGGGAATTCTGACCCCAGAGGAATTTCCCTGGGGGGAACCCTATTCCACGGGGTGAAATTGAGGAATTTAGGAATTGAACCCCTAACCCGGACAAGCCGGAACCAAAAAGGGTCTCTTGCAAAGGCGCAAAGACGCCGAGTTTTTTTAACAAATCTTTCATTGTTGTTTTCCTTTGCGGGCCTTGCCTGCCCCGTAGGTCCGGAAGATCGTACTGGGGCGGCTTTGCGTGATATACGTAACCCCAAAATTTCTCTTGGCGGAAATTTGTGACCATTTTGAGTATATTTCCATTTGTAAGAGACTAACTTGCCTTATGCTCCTCTTCGGAGACCGTGATTCTACAGTAAGGCGCGCCCTGGACTTCCTCTTCAAGATAGAGTGTGCGATCGTAGTCGAGGACAAGACCGTCGAAACGGATACCGAACTGATCCTGGATTTCGTTTTCCACGAGAAATGCAGCGAAGTAGACCGGTGAGATGCTCGGAGCTGCCTCCTTTTTCGGTATTGTAAGCCGTAAGTGCTTGAGAACCAGGTCCTTGTCAAAGTGGTAAAGGATGTCAACAGTGTCTGCGTCCAGTTCCACGCAGGACATGGTAACAAATCGATACCCGCTCCTTTTCATGTCTACGGTCTCATTTAAGACGGTGTCCGGAGTTACAGAAATCACTTCCTCTTTCACGACTTATCACCTTTTTTTTCGGCGAATTTTTCCAGGCCCGTGACTACGCCGTCGATAATGGCCTCTGGTTTGGGGGGGCAACCCGGGACGTAGACATCAACAGGGATGATTTTGTCCACACCGCCTATCACATTATAGGCCTCGCGGAAGATACCCCCGGTCAGACCGCAGGAGCCAAGGGCTACCACGATCTTTGGGTCGGGCATCTGTTCGGCCAAATTGGCCAGGACCTTCTTGTTGCGGTGGTTTACCGTACCGGTCACCAGCAGAAGATCGGCGTGTTTGGGATTACCCACATTGATAATGCCAAAGCGCTCAATGTCGTAGACCGGGGTCAGGCAGGCCAGAACCTCGATGTCGCAGCCATTGCAACTGCCGCAGTCAAAGTGTAGCAGCCACGGGGATTTGGCCCGGGATTTCCTGATGAATGCCTTGATGGTGTCCATAGCCGACCCTTATCGCCCATGCAGCCAGATGAGGTTCACAAAGCTCATGGCCAGCCCCATGGTCCAGACATAGCCGAGCATCCATTGCCAGGTCATACGGGCCATGATGTTGTCTATAAGGATTTCGCACAGATAGGTAACTCCCACAAGGACTAATACGCCGATCCAGCTAGTGGCCCAGAAAAGCGAGCACAGGCCCAGAATCAGGACCACCTCATACCAGTGGCCTATCTCCACCAGGGCCAAGTAGCGTCCCGAATATTCGGTCAAAAACCCCTTCACCAGCTCCTGGTGGGCATGGTGGGAGGTGGAAAAGTCGAACGGGGACTTACGGAGCTTTATGGTTAAGGCATAGCATAGGACTATATAAAGGAGCGGGAGGCTCACCAGGAGAGGCTTTGTTTGAGCCAGGATTTCAGAGATCTTGAAGCTGCCCGTTACAAGGTAGATGCCCACAAATACCAAAACAATTAGGGGCTCATAGGTCAGGATCTGGATGAGTTCGCGGTTGGCCCCCACCTGGCTGTAAGGAGATGTGGTCGAGAAGGCACCAATGACCAGGAAGATTGCACCAAATGCCTGCACAAACAGGATCAGCAGCAGGTCGGACTGGAGGAAAAAGAGGACAACGGAAAGCATGGTCGCTGTGATATAGACATGGGCACAAAATACCTGCCACCCATTGACCACCAGCCTCTCCTTTCCAAAGAGCTTTATTACGTCGAAAAAGGGTTGCCAGATGGGCGGGCCGTAACGCGACTGGAGCCAGGCGGTCAAGCGCCTGTCCACACCGGCGATCAGGCCACCCAAGAGGGGGGCCGCAACGGCCCCAATAATTACCAGGATCACGCCCCTGATCACAGCGCCCCTCCTATCAAGAGTGCCACAAGCATCCCCCCGCAAACGTTGAACCAGACTGTCAGTCTTTGCTCTCCGAAGATGGATTCAAAGTAGTAGGCCCCGGACGAAACAGCCACCGGTTTCCTCATAGGGCCCTCAAATGATTCCGGGTCCGTTGTTTGCGCACCACACAGGTAGGGGCCGGAAGTGCGAGCCTTTTGCGCCTTTTTGGCGGCGTAGACGGCGTAAATGAATCCCAAGGCGAGGACCAGGATAACCGGATAGAGCAGGAATGCCCCCGTGGGATTCTCGAATATCCCTGCTCGAACGGAAAAGGAAGGGGCGGAGAGGATCGGGGCGACCAAGTTAGAATAGAGTAAGGGTGCGCACAGGCTTAGGACCACCGCACCCCCTACCAGAGCCAAAAGGGGAAGGCGTGTCAATACCCCCTGCCTTTCGGGCTCCACATGCGACCCGTAAGGGGCGCTCAATAAGATTCCGGCCCACCTGGCCCAGTACATGACCATAAGGGCACTCCCCACGGCAAGTAGGACCATCACGAAGAGATGTTTGGATGCGGCCTCTAAAGCCATCCATTTGCTCAAGAGCACGCCGAATGGAGGGAGCATCATGGTGACCATCCCGAGTATGGCGATGAGTGTTGTCCGGGGCATTTTGGCGTAGAGTCCGCGCATGACCTCAATGTCGCGGCTCCCAATATGCTGCTCAATATCTCCCACGCAAAGAAAGAGCAAGGCCTTTGAGAATGCATGGAATATAATCAACAGGATGCCTGCGGTAATGGCCTCGGGGGTGTTTATGCCTGCACAGGCAAAGATGAGACCCAGGTTGCCAATGGTGGAGTATGCCAGTACTTTTTTGCCGTTGCTCTGACTCACCGCCATGGCCGAAGTAGCCAGAAAGGTGAAGGCGCCACATACGGCCAGGGACTGGCTCAGGAATGTGCCGGCATAACCCGGGGCAAACCGGAGCGCAATGTATGCTCCGGCCTTGACCATGGTGCTTGAGTGCAACAGGGCCGATGTGGGGGTGGGGGCAACCATGGCCCCCAAGAGCCAGCTCTGGAAGGGAATCTGGGCGGCCTTGACCATACCGGCGAAGCACAGCAAGGCGAGCGGGGTTAACATGATCCCGCCCATGTGGCCTCCCCGAATAAGTTCTTGGGCGTCAACGGTGCCCTGGGTTATATAGGCCAAAATCATGGCTACTATAAAGGCTGCCCCAGCAAGGCAATTCATCCAGAGGGCCCGAACTGCATTCTTGAGGGCGGTCTCGGTTCGGTCATGACTGATCAGCATAAAGGAGCCCAGGGTGGTTACCTCGAAAAACACGTACATAAAGATAATATTGTTGGAGAGGACAAGGCCGTTCATGGCCCCTATTATCATCACAAGAAAGGCAAAGAACTTTGGCTGCCTGGATTTTTTTAGTCCCTGATGTTCTTCGTGTTTATTCATGTAAGGGATTGCGAATACGCAGATAAGCGGACCCACTATCGATATGATAAGGACCATGATAAGGGAGAGGTTGTCGGCAAAAAACAGGGGAAAGGTCTTGCTGTGATCGACCATGAAGAGTTCAAAATAATCGAGCGCTACAATTTGGAAGATGATGAGGATCTTGGTGAAGAGGTGCCGGTGTTTGAACCCGTAATATAACATGGTCAGGAGAAGGCCGTCGTCGCCCCATATGATCCACCAGTGGATTGGGATGTTTAAGAGTGGAGGGGGCGTATGGGAAAAGGGGGCTTTGGTGAAGAGGAGGATTGAGGTGACGGCCAGCAGGCAGCCCATTGCAAGAACGATGAAGGAACGGATGTGACTAATTCTTACAAAGTAGCAGAGGGCTGCGGCAATAAACGGCCCAAGGATCAGGATAAAAAGAAGCGTATTCAGCATGGCGATCCAGGTTCTCTAGCCCGGTGGCGCACAAAAGCACCACAGATAAGTATGCAATGTCAAAGACAACATGCGAATAAGGCCTTTTGAGATGGGCGTAGCATAGGACAAAGAGGGATCAGTGTCAAGGGTCTGGGTGTGGGCGCACCGAGCGGCGGGTCAAAAGGGAGTGTGAAAAAAGACAGAGCCAATAAGAGGCTCTGCCTGGGAGGAGGGGTTGAAATGAAAGGGTTGGGGAGGATATGGCTTCCCGAGATGCCGTTATTCTCTTTATAACGGATCTTTCCTCCTGTATGTTTAAAGATACAAAAAAGAGAAGATGCACGCACATCCGAGAAGCCGGTCAAGTGCCAATGGCACTTAAGGTAATAACAACAGTTTTATTAAAAGAGCGTATTCCAAAGATCAGTTAGGGTATTACAACTTTTTATATAATGCAAAATCCTTGCCATTCTTTCGGGTAAAGAATATCATCATAAATTTTGTATAGTTAGCTCAATTTTAGTGAAATTCGTACAGCAAGAAGTGTAGCACAGATGCCACATTATATCAGAAAAATACCACTCTTGCACTGGTCTTTGATGCCTTGCTGTAGGATTACATTTAGATTACTTCTTTTTGCTATCTATGTGGATATCCGGAAGATTTTCAACAGATTTTTTGTCCATCTTGAGGCATACGCACTTGTCTTCGTATCGGTCGATCTGGTCAACGGGGATAGCTACATCCTTCGCCTGCTTCCGCGGCGAAAGAAGAAGGCTTTTGAAACAGATCTTC
>JAUUVE010000134.1 GCA_030589715.1 Desulfobacteraceae bacterium
ATGTCCGTCGGGTTTTTCACCCTGTCATATCCGGAGGTGATCGGCCATGGAAGCTTAATCTAACCAAGATCGAACAGGCGCCTTTTGGAGCCGTTACACACATGCCCTGGCTACCGAGGACCTCCGCGGCAAGGAGGCTGACTGGTGTATTAAAGTGGCAGAGAGTTTCATAAAGTCTGCCAGGGGTCTCCGATTGAAAGAGCATACGGCAGAGGACCTGAGAGCTTACCTTTGCCGACAGGCCATGGACGGTTGGCTCAAAGATTGGCAGTATGGCCAAATGGTCGATGCGCTGCGTATCCTCTTTGGGCAGATTGTCAAATCCCCATGGGCCTCCGAGTTCCCGTGGGGCGAGTGGAAAGAACCTCATTGATGATCTACACCCATGTTTTGAACAGGCCCGGACTTGCGGTCAAGAGCCCGGCTGACCTCTAATTCATCAGACAGATACTCCATTGGCGGATCAAGACTACCGGTAAGTCGAGAAGGGGCTTCATTTTCGTGAATCCCGTTGATTGGGTTTCAATGGATTGAAATTTGCAAAAACTCATTTTCCGGTGAAAATTATAGGAAAATTTGGTCTTGTGTGTCAAGGCTGATTTAATCTCATAGAAAAACGATGTCAGGCAAATTACTGCTTCTGGGGCATAACGATGTCTCCACAACCATGATTTACAACCATGTGCTGCGCCAGGGTGGGCAGGAAGTCAAAAGCCCGTTGGAATTTTTGTGATCCGAACGTCGGACTGCGGATACGAAAGGACATTTGATGAAGATCATAAGGAAAAGCTGTGCAAAGGGGGCTGAAGAGGTCGAAGGATTGGTCGTCGTTATAGGGGTTCGAAAAAATATCGTAATTGGGGAGAGGTAATTGTCCTGTTTTATATTGTGCTATTTTTTTAACTTTGCTATATGTTCTGTAATGATTTGAGGAGGTTCAGGTTCTTCAATGGCAAAAGATCTAACACCTGCCCAATTGCGTGAGGAAATCAGGGCCGGAAAATGGAAAGCTCCTACTACAGGTGTTGCGCCAGGATACGTGCAGGCCAACCTTGTTATGCTTCCACAGGATGCGGCTTTTTATTTTTTGCTCTTTTGTGTCCGCAATCCCAAGCCCTGCCCTATTCTGGACGTGCTTGAACCCGGCCAGGTAGAGCCAAAAATCGCGAAAGACGCTGACCTGCGAACAGACCTGCCTAAGTACAGGATATTTGAACAGGGAAAACTCAAGGATGAGGTGGAAGATGTTCGCAATGTCTTTCATGACGAGATGGTCAGCTTTCTTCTTGGCTGCAGCTTTTCCTTTGAGGCTGCGCTTGTGGCCGCTGGCGTCCCTGTCAGGAACTTAGAGGAAGACAAAAATGTCTCCATGTATATCACCAGCCGTGATTGTCAACCTGCAGGTCCATTTTCTGCGCCTCTGGTTGTCACCATGAGACCTATGAAGCCTGCGGAAGCTGTGAGAGCCATCCAGGTGA
Source organism: Desulfobacteraceae bacterium (assembly GCA_030589715.1). Taxonomy (GTDB): domain Bacteria; phylum Desulfobacterota; class DSM-4660; order Desulfatiglandales; family Desulfatiglandaceae; genus JABMQV01. The sequence goes on from JAUUVE010000134.1 coordinate 1,479, forward strand.
CCACGCGCTTTCATCTCACGCATGGCGCCCCCGTACACATGGGATCGCCCGAAGAAATCGGCATAAAAGACCTGGACCGCCCTGATTTTGGGGACCCGGTCACAATTCGGTCCGGTGAGATACCCGTGTTCTGGGCCTGTGGCGTGACATCCCAACTGGCCGCCACGTCAGCGTCTCTTCCCCTGGTGGTTACCCATGCTCCGGGCCACATGTTTGTTTCAGACTTGAGAGATGAGCACCTTACGCTGCTATAAGAATTCATTTGACGTTTCTTTTGGAAGCGTGACATGAGGCGGGGTTTTCTCTATATGTGGCCGTGGTTGAAAATCAGTCTTATTCTATCTCATGATTTAATCAAAGGGAGTTCATGCCTTTGTGATTTTATAATTGACTTTTTTCCCATTTCATCGGCAAGATGTAGGTAAATTGGCCTTTTGTGTACTGGCCCCGGCCTTTTCCATAAAAGATCCGGGTAAGTTCCAAATTTTTAACACGGCCTTTGGCCCAAAAAAGGAGGAAAAAAGATGAAAACAGCAGTAAGATTTGGAATGGTTGTGTTAGGTGTGCTGGCAGTGGTGGGGCTTATGGTTCCATCCGCCGCGTTGGCTGCCAAGGAAATCAAGATTGGCGTTATATATCCTTTGACTGGTGGTGCTGCTGCGGCCGGCCGTGAGCTTCGTGCCGGTGCGGAATTGGCTGCTAAGATAGCAAATAACGTCATGACAGACATATCCATGGATATGGCCAAGAATAGTGGCATCAAGAACATGGGTGGTGCTAAAATTAAACTCATTTTTAAGGATCATCAGGGCAACCCCACCATAGGTGCAGACCTGGCCAAGAAGCTGATTCTGGATGACAAGGTGGACGGCATTTTAGGGTGCTATCACAGTTCGGTGACCAAGACCGTTAGCGCCGTTTGCGAGCAATATGGCGTTCCCATGATCAACGGGACTTCTACATCGCCCGCTTTGACCAAAAGGGGACTCAAGTGGTTCTGGCGGACCACGCCCCATGACAAGTGGTTCACCAAGGACCTTTTTGAGTTGCTGAAGGGACTGACCGAGGGCAAGGTAAGGGGCGTTAAGGCAGTGCCTAAAAAGGAGATCATCAATCTGGCCTCTGCCTGCGAGAAGACCGAATGGGGTTCTCATGTATCCGACATCATCAAGTCCCTTGCCAAGGAGTATGGTTTTAAGCTGAAAAAATCCCTTTTATATGCGTCCAAGTCTCCGGACCTCTCCAGCGAAGTAAGGTCATTAAAGGCGGTCCGGCCGGATGCGATGCTTTTTGCATCATACACCTCGGATGCTATCCTGATGGTGAAGACTCTTAAGGCCCAGAAGGCCGCACCCAAGATCATCTGGGGCCAGGACGCAGGGTTTGAAAAACCGGAGTTCCGCAGTACCCTCAGGGATAGTATTGTGGGCATTTTGACCCGAACTGTTTTCCTGCCTAAAGTAGCCCAGATTAAGAAAGTAGCCGGACAGGTCAACACGCTTTATAAGAAGAATACCGGCAATGATTTGGGTGGCGCCTCGGCCCGGGCCTTTACAGGTTTGCAAACCTGGGTCCATGTCCTTGAGAAAGCGGGATCCACAAAGCCGGCCGACATTCAGAAGGCTGCCAATGCTCTCAAGATTCCGGGCAAGGAACTGGTAGTGCCCTGGGCCGGTATTCAGTTTGCCGCCTCTGGTGATGAGATAGGCCAGAATGTGCTGGGGTCCGGCCTCATCGGTCAGTACCAGAAAGATAAAGATGGAAACCTGGTTCTGGAGATCATATACCCCTTTGATGTTGCTACTGCAGACATGATCTTCCCTTTTAGTTTCTAACACCCACCATCGTTATTCCATAATTCCGGCCCGTCCTCTTAGCCCTGCTTGGCAGGAGGGCGGGCTTATCCGGGTTAGGATTTGGGAGATTTTGATGGATATCTTGATAAGTTCCCTGTTTGCCGGTTTGCTGATAGGCATGGTACTGGCTCTGGTGGCTTTAGGCCTGAATATAATCTTCGGGGTAATGGAGATTGTAAACTTTGCCCACGGGGAATTTCTCATGGTCGGCATGTACACGGGCCTATTCACGGCCCAGGCCACGGGGATGGAGCCCCTGTTGACCCTCCCTGTTGCCGCAGTTGTGGGATTCCTGCTGGGTATCATTTGCTACTACGGCTTTATTAAGTTTCTCATCAGGGGTCCCATGGTGGCCCAACTCCTCGGGACCTTCGGCCTTATGCTCTTTCTGCGAAACATTGCCCTTCTCATTTTCGGTTCCGAGGACCGGGCCCTCCATCATGGCATCCTTGTTGACAAAAGCTTTGATATGGGTATGGGTGTCATTGTGCCTGCCACCAAATTAACGGCTGCAGGCCTCTCAGTGGTCGCTTTTGGGGCGGTGTGGCTGCTCATGAATCGCACCAAAATCGGAAAGGCCCTAACAGCCACCGCTTTGAATGCCCAGGGGGCCCGCTACATGGGGATTCCCACGGAGCGGATGAATGCCCTGGCCTGGGGTATTGGCGGAGGTTCGGTGACCATTGCGGGTGCGCTTATCGTCAACTTCTGGTCTGTCAACCCATTCATGGGCCTTTTATTTACCATGATCGCCTTTGCCATTGTGGCACTTGGTGGGTTTGGCAGCGTACCAGGTGCTTTTTTTGCAGGACTTGTTGTAGGGTTGATTACTGAAATCCCCGGCATATGGGATTTCTTCACCTATACTTTTAACTTTGACTGGATGAACAATGTTCCTATGACGTCCCTCAAGTACATGTGGGTTTATCTGGCCTATTTCGTCATAGTAGTGGTTCGACCCAGGGGACTGTTCGGATGGAAACAATAAAAAACGCTCTGGATTTTTCAGACTCCCCACGCATCGATCTCACTATTGCCGGGCTGGTAGCTCTATTCTTACTTGTCTTTCCCATTTTCCCCCATTCTGCCTTTGCCATGGCGACAATGATCCAGTTCTTGATGTTCTCGTTATACGGGATGGGCTGGAACACCATCGGCGGTTACGGCGGTCAGGTGGATCTGGGAAAGGCCCAGTATGTGGGCATCGGGGCCTATACCACAGCGGTCATGTTGATCCGCTGGGATGTGCCCTTCTGGATATCAATGCCCATCGGAATGTGTTTTGCTGTCATCTGGTCCTTTATCATTGGCTACCCTCTGTTCCGGCTGAAAGGACATTATTTTGCCATTGCTACTATCGCCACCACCCTGGTTCTCAAGGATATCTTTGAGGTGTGGGATTTTGTGGGCGCAGCAAGGGGCTTAGAAATCTCACCAATTAAATATATTCCTCCTGATTTCTTGAGGCTGATCTTCAAGCAGGATGTGTACTACTATTACGTCATCCTGGGGTTCTTTTTCCTTGGGATCCTTTACGTTAACTGGTTTCGCAGATCGCGTTTGGGGTTTCAGCTTCGCTCCATTAAAGATAACGAGGACGTGGCACAATCCCTGGGCATCAATGTACACTGGGCCAAGGTCAAGACCTATGCCATTGCCACGGCCTTTGTAAGCCTGGTGGGGTCTTTTCATGCCTGCTATATCAAGAATATTGAGCCTGAAGATACCATGAGCCTTGACCTCTCTATCCTGATCGCGCTGATGGCCATGCTTGGTGGAGCGGGATCTTTATGGGGCCCCATCATTGGCGCAGGCATTTTAATACCGTGTAAGAGCTATCTCAAAGAATGGTTGGGCGCCCAAGTGGGTCTGGTGGGCATTGACCTGATTATTTACGCTGGTATTATTATGGTGATCTCGGCCTTTGAACCCCGGGGCATATGGGGTATTGTGGAGAAAGTGCGACGGAGGAAGCGGAGCTGATGGCGCTTTTGGAGATTCATGGCCTTATCAAGGACTTTGGCGGATTAAGGGCCAACGATGACATTTCCATTACCATGGAAAGAGGAGAGTTGGTTGGTCTCATTGGTCCAAATGGCGCAGGCAAGACCACGCTCTTTAACTGTGTTTCCGGTTTACACCCCGTTACCTCTGGCAGGGTCATGTTCGACGGCCAGGATATTACCGACCTGAAAGCTCATGAGGTCGCAAGACTTGGATTGGCAAGGACCTTTCAGGTGTATGTCGCCTCCGGGGACCTTAATGTGGAGGAAAATGTAATGGTCGGGTGTTTTATGCGCACCCGTTCCCCCTCGCGGGCCAGGGCCCGAGCCAATGAGATTTTGAAAGATCTGAATCTGCACGATCTCTCCGAATTTAGGGTCAGCGAACTGACCGTGGCCGCCCAGAAACGGGTAACAATGGCTACAGCCCTTGGGTCGGATCCCAAACTGCTTCTGTTAGATGAAGTAGCGGCCGGGTTGAACCCGAGTGAAATTGAGGAGATCATGGCCGACATCAGGCACGTGCACGAGGACATGGGAGTGACCGTGATGTTGATCGAGCACGTGATGGAACTGGTGATGAAGGTTAGTGATCGGGTGATTGTGCTTGATTCAGGCAAGAAAATAGCAGAGGGGGATCCGGAAACCATTGTAGAGGACCCCAGAGTCATCAAGGCCTACCTGGGAGAACGGTATGTCAGGGAGCATGGCGGGGACATAGGATAAGAAATATGACAGAGCACATCCTCCAGGTGGAAAACATCAAGGTGCGCTATTCCGGTCTGCCGGTCCTCCATGGGGTGTCCCTTAACGTGGGCTCCGGCGAAACAGTGTGTGTGGTAGGAGCCAACGGCGCGGGAAAGTCTACTTTACTCCGGGCAATCATGGGAACACAGCGTGTCTTTGAGGGGCGGATTCTCTACAGGGGACGGGAGATCCAGAAACTCAGGACAGAAGAAATCGTACGGATGGGGATC
>JAUUVE010000285.1 GCA_030589715.1 Desulfobacteraceae bacterium
AGGTTGATCCTCCCGCTCATCTCCCACGACTTGTCAGATGAGGAAAATAGCTTGTAGGCCTCGAGACCGTTTTCCTTGATCCGTTTTGCGTCCAATTCTAGAGGGGAGATCTTAAAGGCCACAAGCCCCTTGATATTTTGCATAAACCCCAGGTCTTTGTTGATAAACCGGCTCTTGATCAATGGGGCAAAATAGATGTTCCTTTCCCCACCGCCTAGCTGTCTGGGCAATGCCTGTCTGAAACAACTCTCATCCAAGACATAGGACTTCTTGATACGGATGCCATAATGCTCCAAGAGCTTTGAGAGCCCCGTATCGAGAGGGACATACTGTGGGCCCCGGCCATATTGCATGGGCATGTTCTTTGGGGGCATGACCTCCTTAAAGGTATCCATAAATAGGGCTAGGCTCTTGCCCCTCATCAGGAACTGATCGATCTGGAGCAGTTCATAGTCGGTGAATGTCTCTGTTGGCCGTGCAATCACGAGGCAGTTTAAGCCCTCGGGGATGGTGCCTCCTTTTAGACTGACTTCCTTGATGGTGTAATTTTGTGAGGCAAGTTCTCGGAAATTGGAAAGGGGCCCTCCGGATCGTCTCATGGGGTCCATTGGTGAAGGTTTGGCAGCCTTGAGTGTGCCATGATCCGCCAGATAACCAAGGTCCTGGTTGATGTCAATAAGGGATTCCAGGTTCTCATTTATTATCTCATCCATCTTGTTCATATTAACCATCTGGTACTGGGTCCCTATAATGGGGAGCTTCAGAACACTAATTAAGGGGATTTCCACAACCCTGTCTTTATATTCCATCACAAGCCCAATGGAGCCGCTGCCAGGTTGAATCTTGCCATCTGAGAGGGCCGGCCATCTGAGTTTCATGATATTGTACTTTCCTGCTTCCTTTTCCAGACTCGGGTCCTTTGTGGGATCCAGGTATTCAAATTCCAGTTTTCCGAAGCTCCTCTTATTCAGTCCCTCTACGATCTTTTCCAACTCCTTGGGAAGCTCTGAAAGTCTTTCCAACCGCATGAGGGGGGCAACCTCCTTGAGGGAAGAGGACAGAAAGAGTTTGATCCCAATCTTTCCTGGCAGGCGCAATAGTGCGCTAACTTTGTTGTTGAGCTTCCTAATGCCCGTTGTGAGTTGATATTCGAGGCCATCGGTGGAAGTAATGGTAGGAAGCCGTTCCAGGATATCCCCGTGGATCATTACGAGTCCCATATAGGCCTTCTGGAATTTCACCTCATCTTTTTCCACAGTCTGGATCTGAACAGGATAGATACCATAGCTATTGGCCAGCTCCTGGTTATTTTTGGCTTCCTTGTTAATTGCCCCTTCTTGGGCGCTCACATTATAGAACCGGTAGTTGAAATAGCGATTCGCATATATGGCATATTCCTTTAAAAGATCACGGAGATATTGCTCCACATTGTTGTAAGGAGCTGGGAGATTGCTGGTAAAAAATACATTTATGGTCAACGGCTCGGAGAGTGTTGACACCACATGTTGGCTGGCCTCAGAGATTGAGAAGACCTTATTTTTTGTCAGGTCCCACCTAAAGAAGAGGGTGGTAGCCGCCACATTGATCAAGACAACGATGATCAGATAGGTAAAAAATCTGACATAATTCCCCGATCTTTTTTTCACGCCCATTCCTAGTTCTCCTTAGCTTTTCTCCTGTATGACCAAGTGTGCACCATAAAGAGACACGAAACTGACACTCAAAAAGTACAGGATGTCCCTTGAATCGATGATGCCCTTTGAGATGTTCTGAAAATGGAAGTCCGCTCCCAGGTATTCTATGAGTCCCAGCGCCGAGCGGGGAAGAAAAATAAGCTTCTTATCTATCACGGTCAGGCTGAAACAGATGGCCACAGCAATGATAAAGGCGGTGTTCTGGTTTCGGGTGAGTGATGAGGCAAAGAGCCCGATGGCAGTGAATGTCGCCCCCAACAGAACCGCCCCCACGTATCCTCCAAGGACCGGCCCCCAATCCAGTTGACCCAGAAATGAGACGGTAATCGGATATGCAACCGTGGGGATCAAGATGCACACCAGGAATCCAACTCCGGCCAGGAATTTTCCCAGGACCACGTCCCAGAATGTAACCGGCAGGGTCAGGAGGATCTCATAAGAACCGATATTGAATTCCTCCGAAAACAGCTTCATGGTGATGGCCGGGATCACAAAAGAAAAGATAATGGGAAGGAGTGCAAAGAAGTTTCTGAGGTTGGCCTGGCCATAAAGAAAGAAGATGGAAAAAAAGAACCAGCCAGTCACTAATAGGAAAATCGATATTACAATATAGGCGATGGGAGATACAAAATAGCTCTTGAATTCCTTTCTGCAAATGTGTGTTACCTGCCGCATATCAGTTCTCCCTTGTGAGCTCTCTAAATATGTTTTCAAGTGTCTTTGTCTCCCGGTGAAGTTCCAAGAGGACCCAGTCGGTCTCTTTGATCCTCCGGTATATCTCTCCCCTTATATCCTCGGCTGACCCACAAGTAATTTCAACATCAAGGGTGTCACCCTCCTCCTTATCCCCTTTGAGGGGAGCTATGGCCAAAACCCCGTCAATGGAACTCAGTTCGGTTTTTACCGAGTCAAATTGGACGCCCTGGATGGAGATGTGTATGAAGAGTTCTCCACTGGCAGATCGGCTAAGGGTCTCTGTACTGCCATCAGCCACGATCTTTCCCCGGTTGATAATGACTACTCGGTCGCATGTGGCCTCTGCCTCACTGAGGATATGGGTAGAGAGGACAACGGTCTTTTCCTTTCCGATCCGCCTTATAATATTCCTGATCTCAACGATCTGGTTTGGATCCAGACCTGAGGTGGGTTCGTCCACAATCAATATCTCAGGGTCATTCATCATGGCATGGGCCAGACCTACCCTCTGCTTATACCCCTTTGAGAGTTCGCCGATGGGTCTGTGCATTACTTCCCTGATGCCGCACAGGTCAGCCAGATGTCTAATCTGGGAGTGTTTCCGGTCCCTTTCCAATCCTCGAATGTCTGCTACGTAGCACAGGTAGTCATAGACCAGCATGTCATGGTAAAGGGGTGCCGATTCAGGAAGGTAACCAATGAGTTTCTTGATGTCGAGGGTTTGTTCATCAATGTTGTAGTCCTTTACATGAATACTGCCGGAGGTGGGCCTGAGAAAACCAGTCAGCATACGCAAGGTCGTAGTCTTTCCCGCCCCGTTCGGGCCCAAAAGACCCATGATTTCTCCCTTTGGGATGTCCAAATCGATCTGATCCACAGCGCACAAATCCCCAAAATACTTGGTCAACCCTTCCACATGGATCATGAGCTCCTCTCCTTCACCTTACGAGGTTGTGTCCTGTGACTCTCAAAAAAAATTCTTGACCGCCTAATGAATCCAATTTTAAACGAGGCATGATAGGGAAAGGGCCATTGGGTGTCAACAAAAAATTATGTCATAGAGGCTTAAGGCGTAAGTGACGTAAGGCTTGGGGCGCAAGGGGAGGCCTTGTGCCTTGGGCCGCCCAAAGATACTCAGGCATAGTCAGTAAACGTGAATGCATCCAGAAGAAGTGGCTTTATACGCCGAAGTGATCTTGCCAAAAACATGGCTTTCTGGGTATATTAGCCGCCTCCTCTGTGCTATACACGCTGCCTGTCAAGCCCGGCACAGCCAGTGGGAGCATTCACCCATGCGGGAGACATACTGTTCAAGGGGAGACGGTCGAAGATATCTTTATGTCTTCATTGGAATCATTTGACAGAAAATATGAGACCGAAACCAAGGATGTGGTAATAAGGGGAAGGAGATTTAGTGTTCTTGTCCCTAGAACCCTTGATAGATTTGTGGACCCCCATGACATATTCAACAATTTTGCCCTG
>JAUUVE010000235.1 GCA_030589715.1 Desulfobacteraceae bacterium
AGCCAGAGGAGAATCGCCATGAGAACTAAGGTAAAACTCGTAAGCATTGTGGGAAACCTGATTGGCGCTTTGCTGACCTTTCTCTATTTCGCCTACATCAATGTGGGCGCTGATAAGGCACAGGAAGCTCCCCTGCTCCATCATCTGATTTTTTTTATCATCGGGACGGGATTCATTTTTCTGGTTATTGTGACCATGAATCTTCGGTGGTCTCGTCCTTTGTTTTCGGCCATAGACGGCGATATTTCAGTGGACGGCTTAGATAGGGCATCTGCGGAGCGACTGAAAAGAAAGGCCCTTCACTTTGCCCCGATGATGGCCGGGTCCAGCCTTCTGGGCTGGATCATGGCCGGGTTCATCTTTGGGATGCTCATGCCGGTTATCCTGCAGGCCTTCTTTGGATTAACGCCATTTACGCTTACAGAGAGCCTGGGCACAATTTTTGGTATCACAGGTATCGGCGGCTCCATCACGACCCTGTTCATCTATTTTGCCATTGAAAGCCTATGGCGAAAAAAGCTTCCGATTTTTTTCCCTGAAGGAGACCTGAGTCAGGTTGCAGGTGCCTTTAGACTAAGCGTGAGGGCGCGTCTTCTGGTTGTCTTTCTGATGATCAGCATAATTCCCCTCACTGTGCTCGGCGTTTCAGCCTATTGCAAGGCAAAGGCATTAGAGGGGGCCGACCCCGCCATTGGGGAGCAGATTATTTCCGGGTTGCTGTTTCAAATCATCTTTATCATGGCAGTAGGTGTCGTCACCTCTGTGGTATTGTCGCTATTTGTCTCAAAAAGCGTTTCGGCTCCATTAAAGGAAATGGAAACCTCGATGAAAGAGGTGGCCAAAGGGAACTTAGATGTCCACATCAGGGTCGTATCAAATGATGAGATCGGGGCCGTTGGAGAGGGATTTGGCAGGATGATTAAGGGGTTGAAGGAGTCGGAGGAAATAAAGGAATCCTTTGGGAAGTATATTAGCCATGAGATAAGGGACGAGATCCTGGCGGGCAGGGTCTCGTTGGACGGGGAAATGACACGCGCGACGTTGCTTTTTTCGGATCTAAGGGACTTCACACCTTTTGTAGAGTCCACCCACCCCAAACAGGTGGTGAGCATCATGAACCTCTATTTTTCCGAGATGGCAGAGGCCATCAAGCAAAATCAGGGACTGATCCTTCAATATGTGGGCGACGAGATCGAGGCGGTATTCGGGGCCCCCCTTCCCTATGAAGATCACCCGGATATGGCTGCCCGTGCTGCACTTGAGATGAAAAACAGACTGGTCCTTGTAAACGAGAAGCTCAAGGCCCAGGGGGTCGCGCCGTTTCGACATGGGATCGGTATCCATAGCGGCGCGGTGCTGGCAGGAATCATCGGCAGCAAGGAACGAAGTTCTTATGCCCTGGTGGGAGACACGGTGAATCTGGCATCCCGGATCCAGGGACTTACCAAGGATTTCTCATGTGATATCATTATGAGCCAGACCACCCACGACCTGGTTGCGGGCGCCTATCAAATGGAGCAGCTAGAGGCGGTTAGGGTGAAGGGCAAAAGCCAGGACGTCATGCTCTATAAGCTCTTGAGTGAGACTGGGACCGGGTGACCCCAATTCACAGGTTTACCCAGACCTTCACCCCGCATTTCCCAAGGAAGATGCTTCCCATCGTTTCCCCTGGCAAACGTCCTTCACAACAAAAGGTGTATCAAATAACTATTTTTGACAAAGGGGGTAGAAAAAATGGATATCACTAAGGTCTCATGTGTCGGAGCAGGTCTGATAGGCCAAGGTTGGGCAACCATATTTTCTTCAAAGGGGTTTGAAGTGACCCTGCAAGACATTAATGAATCTATCCTTGAGAACGCGGTCAAGGGTGTCACGTCAACCTTGATGTTTCTGGAGGCAAGGAGCCTTCTGGGAAAAGGTGAAGCTGCGGCCTCACTTGAGAGGATAAAGACGACCACTCAAATTGCTGAGGCTGTGGAACATGCAGACTACGTCCAAGAATCCGTTCCTGATAATTATGATGCCAAAAAAAAGGTTTTTAAAGAAATGGATGAAATGTCGCCTGATCACACGATATTGGCCAGTAGCGCTTCGGGACTGATGATGACAGAAATCCAGAAGGTGACGACGAGGCCAGGGCGCTGCGTGCTCGTACACCCCATACTACCGGTTCATCTCATACCTCTGGTCGAGATCGTTGGGGGCGAAGAGACCTCTTCCGAGACGGTTAAGACAGCCCAGGAATTTATGAAAGAACTAGGAAAGACACCTGTTGTGCTCAACCGGGAAGTCCCCGGCTACATCATAAACAGGTTGCAGGCAGCCCTATTGCGTGAGGCAGTCGATTTGGTTGACAAAGGCGTAGTTAGTGCCGAAGACCTGGACAAGGCCTTTTGCATGGGGATAGGGCTTCGGGACCCTGTTATCGGACCATTGTTACGGGCACATCTGGCTGGAAGTGGCGTTGAACGATTTTTCCGGAATTACGCCCAATCATATCGATATAGATGGGAGAGCATGGAAACGTGGACCACCATCCCTCCCTCGGCAGTGAAGGCAGTCGTAAAGGGCGTTAGTGAAATGGAAGTTGTCCGCAAAAAAACTATGGAGGAAATTCAAGGCTGGAGAGACGAAATGCTGGTTAAGCTTCTTAAAGTCGTACATGGAGATTAGCAGGAAATAGCACCTTCCTAAGAATTGCCTCTATGTGAAACTAAACTACTACTATCTGAACAACTCTATCCATAGCTTCGCGGCCGGTGGGGACAAACTGCCCACAGAAACCAAACACCAGCGATATCGATCCCAGTTTGCACAAGGATAATATGCTGGCTAACCAATAAGGAAGAGAGACATGTCTTTCAAGGCCATGATCACCCCTTTCCAGGGCCACACCCCGCTGATTGCTTCACAGGCCTTTGTGGATCCCTCGGTTCGCCTCATAGGTCGCGTGACTCTCAAGTCCGGGGCCAGCGTATGGCCTGGTGCCGTTCTCAGGGCCGACGAGGAGGAGATAGTGGTGGGGGAAGAAAGCGCCGTACTTGATCTTTGTTTGCTAGAGGCGCCCCTCGGCCACCCGGTGGTGGTGGAACCGGGGGCACTGATAAGTCACCAGGTCTGCCTGCACGGGGCCCGTGTTTGCAAAGGCGCCCTGGTAGGCATCGGGGCCATCGTTCTTGACGGCGCTGTGGTGGGAGAGTGCTCCATCATCGGCTCGGGTGCCCTGGTGCCCCCTGGAATGGAGGTCCCGCCTGGCAAGCTCATGCTGGGACAACCGGCCCGGCCGATCCGGGATGTAAAACCCCTTGAGCGAGAGGGCGTGATCTCCCAACTGGCCCAACTGAAGGAGAAGGCCCAGCTCTACCGGGAGATCCTGTCAGATGGATGAATGGAAAAAGAAATTAGACCTGCTTGGTATCGATAACCCGGGTATCACTTGCAACCTGGTCATTGCCCGCCGAGTTCGCCGAATGATTTTCCCGTGACGCATATTTAAGGAGTTGCAGATGGAGAAACTTATCATTACAGCCGCGGTGATTGGTTCCGCCCCTACCAGGGATAAAAATCCCCACGTCCCTTCCAGCCCGTCCGAGATCGCCGACGAGGCGCTGCGCTGCTGGCGGGCCGGGGCCGCGGTGGTACATGTGCATGTTCGAGATCCTGAAACAGGCCAACCGGCCTTTGAAAAAGGACTGTTCGCCGAGGTGGTGGAAAGGGTACGTTCGGATAGCGACATGCTGATCAACCTCACCACCAGCGCCTTTAACCTCGAGGGGCCCCGGGTGGGAGAAAGACGTCTCATGCCTCTTGAACTGAGGCCGGATCTCTGTTCTCTGGATATAGGCACTATGAACTTCCGGGGCAGGGTCTTTATCAATCCTCCCGACTGGGGGGAGATGGCTGCCAAACGGATGCGTGAGGCCGGGGTGAAGCCGGAGATAGAGGCGTTTGATCTGGGGCACGTGGTACAGGCCCGCCACCTGGTTGAACAAGGCCTGGTAGACGACCCACCCTATTTCCAGATCTGCCTGGGCATTGCCTGGGGGGCGGAGGCCGACCTGGAAAGCCTATTGGCCATGAAGGCCAGGCTGCCCGGCGGTTCGCAATGGTCTGTCCTGGGCACAGGCTCGAACCAGCTCCCGATGACTACCCATGCCCTCCTGCTCGGAGGCCACGTGCGCGTTGGGTTCGAGGACAATCTGTACCTGAGCCGCGGGGGCCTGGCCGAGACCAACGCCCAGTTTGTCGAACGCGCCGTCACCCTGGCCCGTCAGTTACAGAGAGAGGTGGCCACCTGTGAAGAGGCCCGTTCCATCTTGGATCTAAGGCCGGTGCCCTAACGTACCTCCTGCTCCAAGACCATGGCAATGGCGTCCTTGGGGCATTGGTGGGCGCAAAGACCGCACCCTTTGCAATAGAACAGGTCTATAACCGGTCTCTGGGTGGCCGGATCCATTGTAATGGCCTGGTCCGGTCACCGGCGCCATTTACTACACGCTCCCGGATAAACTTCATAAGAAATCTCTCTTTTTTCGGATTCTTC
>JAUUVE010000230.1 GCA_030589715.1 Desulfobacteraceae bacterium
CACAGCAAAGGGTCCTCCTGGATATGGATGGAGAACAACCAGGGCAATTACCGGTAATCGTTGACATTGTTCCCTCTGCCCTCCCTATTATCTGTGGTTAACCCTGTGAGAAGGCCCTCTATTTATGCCGGGGTTGACACCCGGTAAGGGGCCGGAAGAGGACCCTTGGATTGCATAGATGGTCATCAGTAAAATGGGCCATAGACTTAGAAAGACCAATCACCTGGCCATTGCCGGGTTCCTGTTACCCTTTGTGGCCGCGGCAGTGACGGGTGCCTTGCTTCTAATTGTGAAGGAGGAGTTCAAATCACTTAGATTTTCGGTGCCTTACCTCACTATTATACCCATGATCCTCGTGGGGGGATTGGTGTCATCCCTCAGGTCGATCCCCCTAATCCCAGAACGGGACGATAAGGACTATGCATATTCCGGTTTGACGCTAAACATCCTTTTCCTGGTGGTGTATATCACATCGCTTATCTATTTTATTACCTCTCTCCCCCAATAGACCCTCACCCATCTATCACGCGGCCGCTTGGAAGTTTCTCCGTAACTTCTCAAAAATATGGGGGCTTTGAATAGTTTCTGGTCGCGGCATGGGGGTCTGTTTTTTTCCACATGCCGCGAGCTTCCCCTATTTTTTTTGAGGTGTTACGTCTCTCCTGAGCTAATCCTAAATTAAGCAAAGCTAATAAATTTTTTTGATATTTTTGTCATTTTTTGCTTGACAAATCCTTTTTTTGTGTCTAGAAGTGTCACAGAGTGGTAAAATTTCCCATAAAGTGGGGAAGATAATCAATGTTTAGTGGACGTTCAAGACATACACTGGATAGTAAGGGCCGTTTGGCCATCCCTGCCAGGTTCAGGGAAGTGCTGGATCGGAAGGCCGACGATTGTCTGGTGGTCACAAATCATGACGCCTGCCTGTGGGCGTTTGCCAGGGAGGACTGGAAGGTGATCGAGGAAAGGGCGGCCAACCTCCCCATGTTCAATCCGGCCGCCAGCAACTATCTCAGATATTTTATCTCAGGTGCAGTGGAAAGTCCAGTTAAACAAGGACGAATAACGCTCCCTCTCGACTTGCGAGAGATCGCAGGATTGAAGAAAGAGGTGGTGCTTGTAGGGGCGTTGAAACGATTTGAGATCTGGGAAAAGGAAAGGTGGCAGGAGGAGTTTCAGAGGGCTAAGGAAAGTTTTTCTGAGGTCAGTCAGTCCCTTTCAGAACTCGGGATTTAGAAGGCTCAAGATTGGAATATCCTCACAAACCGGTCCTTGTGGAGGAGATCGTTAAGTATTTGGTTGCCATCCCGGATGGCACATATGTGGATGGGACCGTTGGTATGGGCGGGCACAGCCTGGCCATTGGAATGGCTTTGACGGGCAAAGGCCGCCTGGTATGCCTGGACCTGGACCCGGATGCTGTCAGGCTGTCAAGACAAAGGCTGGCCGTCCTGGGCAAGAGAGTCTTTGTCATCAAAGCAGGTTTTTCTGAGCTTGATAGGGTCCTTGGGGACCTGGGAGTCAAGCAGGTTGAGGGTGTCTTATTAGATCTGGGGATGTCCTCTTACCAGCTTGAGATGTCAGGCAGGGGTTTCAGCTTTAGGAGAGAGGAACCTCTTGATATGCGGATGGATCCCGAAAAGATGCAGACGGCACACCATCTTGTAAACAACCTCCCTGTAAGAGAGCTTGAGGCGATACTAAAGGATTACGGCGAGGAAAGGAGGGCCAAATCAATTTCCAGGGCCATAGTAAAGGCGCGCACGACCAAACCCGTCGAGACTTCCCTGCAGTTGGCAGAACTGATTAAATCGATATTTCCTCCGTCATTTCGATCTAGGGCCAGACATCCCGCTACCAGAACATTTCAGGCCCTTAGGATTGCAGTCAACAAAGAGCTACAAAACCTGGAGACATTCCTGAATAGAATTCCGACTATGTTGGTGAAGGGGGGTAGGCTAGTTGTTCTTTCATACCATTCTCTCGAAGACAGACTCGTCAAACAGGCTATGGTGCATTGGGAACGGAGATGTACATGCCCTCCTGATTTTCCCGATTGTGTCTGTGGAAAGGTTCCCCTTTTTAGACGTCTTTTCAAAAGGGGGCTCAGGGCGAGCCAAGGGGAAGTTGAGGAGAACCCAAGGGCCCGCAGCGCCATACTGAGAGCTGCAGAAAGGATCTAGACATGACAAGGCGGGAAAGGGTCTCAAAGATGGTGAGGTCACGGAACGGCAAGACAGGGGTGCGGGTCAATAATTCGCGCCCCAAGACTCGCCGGTTCTATGTGACCCCAAGACAACTCTTATTAATCATCTTTATGCTCTTTTTGTTTATGGGGAGCAGCATCGGGTATGTCTGGTCAAATTTTCAAAGCACACGGATAGGCTATGACCTGAGTCAGTTGAAAAGGGAAGAGATGAAACTGCGGGAGGAAAACCAGAGGCTGAGACTGGAACTGGCAATACTGAAATCGCCTCAAAGACTGGAGACTCAGGCAATTGAGAGACTGGGACTGAGACAGCCCACTCCTGAACAGATAATTGTTTTGCAATGAAGGTCAAGGACAAAAAGTGGATCCGATTTCGCATCTATGTGGTAGCCGCTTTTTTCCTGCTCGGGTTCGCAACCATATTGGCAAGGGCCTATCAGTTACAGGTCCTTGAAAGTGATCACCTAAAGGCCATAGCGCGTGCGGGCTATATAGGGAAGACCAAGCTCCCTCCAAAACGGGGTACAATATATGACCGAGAGGGCCACGAGTTGGCCCTGAGCGTTGAAGTGGGATCCATCTATGCCCACCCCAAGCGGATCAAGGAAAAGGCCAGGACGGCGAGAGTTCTATCAAGGGTCTTAGGAGAGAGGCGGGAGAAAATCCTGCGTCTACTAAAGAGTGAGCGTTCCTTTTGTTGGATCAAGAGAAGAATTTCCCCTGATGTGGCCAAAGAGGTTATTGTGCTTGACCTGGCGGGCGTGGGTGTCATCACTGAAACCAGGCGCTACTACCCTGGCCGTGAGATTGCAGGCCATCTGATCGGGTTTGCCGGTATTGATAATCAGGGGCTTGAAGGCCTTGAGAAGAAATATGACAGGCATTTACGAGGGCCACAATACAATCTCATCCACATGCGCGACGCCCTAGGCCGACCATTCGCTATCAGTAGGCCAATTCCTTCCGGCCATGGCATGCGCGATCTGATCCTCACCATTGACAAAGACATCCAGTATAAGGCGCAGCAGGCCCTCAAGTCAGCGGTAAAGAAGACAAAGGCCAAGGGTGGTCATTGCCTCGTCGTGGATCCCATGACAGGAGAGATTTTGGCCATGGCAACGGTTCCCGAATTCAATCCAAATATCTTTTCCGAATACAGACCAGATCAATGGAGAAACCGGACCATCACAGATTGCTTTGAACCGGGCTCCACCATAAAGGCCTTTCTTCTGGCCGCGCGCCTGGAAGAATCTGTGGTATCACCCGGCACCAAATTTGACTGTGAACAGGGGAGATTTAGGATCGGCAGCAATGTGGTACACGACACCCACAAACACGACGTTTTGAGTGTCTCGGATATTGTTGTGCGCTCTAGCAACATAGGTGCAATCAAGATTGGCCAAAGGCTCGGATACAAAAGATTTACAGACTACCTGAAAAAATTGGGCTTTGGCAGCAAGACAGGCATTGATTTGCTGGGGGAGAGGAAGGGCTTTATCAGGCCAGTCCAAGATGCCAGGGCCATAGACCAGGCCACGATCTTTTTTGGGCAGGGCATGACCACTACTTCCTTGCAGCTTGCCATGGCAATGGCGGCCATTGCAAACGGCGGAAAACTGATGCGGCCCTATGTGGTGAAATCGATAGTGGATAGATCAACGGGCAAGGTCGAAGAGAGGCACCCCAAGGTGGTGAGGAGGGTCTTTTCTCAAAAGACGGCCAAGGAGACGGCAGGGATCTTAGAGGGTGTGACAGGCCAGGAAGGAACGGCCCCAAGGGCAGCCATCAGGGGCTTCAGGGTCGCAGGAAAGACCGGAACCTCCCAAAAGGTAGATCCAAAGACAAAGCGGTACTCCAGGACAAAATATGTGGCCGCCTTTGTGGGTTTTGTCCCCCTTGAACAACCCAGATTGGTCATCCTGGTCGTCATAGATGAGCCCAAAGGCATAGCATATGGCGGTGTAGTGGCTGCGCCTGTGTTCAAGCAGGTGGGAAGCTGGGCACTGAATCACCTCCGGGTCAATCCTAACAAGGGGCCATCCTCCGTGGCCCACGCCCTTCCGCCCATCTCAGATAAAAGCGTAGCCCTCTTACGGGGCAAAGGGGTGGTAAGAAGCACAGAGGCAGAAAGGGATCCCAAGAGGAGAGCCGCCTCCCATGAAGTGGATCGTATCGCACAGGAATTGAGGGAGGGATCGCTCCCTGACTTCCGTGGCCTCGGGATGAGGGAGGTGCTGAAGAGGGGAAGGGCCTTAGGCCTGAAGGTTCATCTGGAGGGGACAGGGCTGGCTGTCAAGCAGGAGCCTGGTGCTGGAACCCCTCTCCAGGAGGTCGCCGCGGTGAGGATTAGTTTCAGGCCTCCCGGCTGAATCTTGATGGTTTTTAATAATCAAGATGAA
>JAUUVE010000143.1 GCA_030589715.1 Desulfobacteraceae bacterium
AATCACCTGCAAATCAAATCTTTGGGAAGGCATCTCATTCAAGGGATCGTTGGATGCGGAGGATTTCAAGGGCAAAGGGCGCATTGATCTGACACGCTTACGTCCAGAGGGGCTGACTCGTACCTTTTTCCCTCAAGCACCACTCAACATAACAGACTCGAAGATGGATTTGTCTCTGGCATTCAACATCGATGGGCTAAAGACCCTGAAGGGAGAGCTCATAGCCTCCATACCCTATCTGAACCTTCACCGAGCCAAAAGGAAACTGCAAATAAAAGGTGGCAGTCTGAAGGCCTCTTTCCATATGGATGAAGGCAAAATTACGGTTTCCCTCAAGGGCTTGCAGCTTGAGGATCCTCGGCTCGAAATGACCGGTCAGTTGCTTATGGATCAAGGATCCCAGCGGGTGAGCCTGGAATTGAAGGGGAAAGATGTAGACATTCGTTCGACGCGCGAGGCAGTCCTAGCCATAGCCGGGGATATACCAATCGCTCAGGAAATTTTTTCTATTGTCAAAGGGGGACAGTTGCCCCTGATAACCCTCAATATGGAGGGGAGTTCCCTGGCAGAACTGGGGGAACTGGAAAATACCCTCATAAAGGGCCGCATAATTGACGGACAGATCTCTGTGCCGGAAACAGGATTGGATCTGGAAGACGTAAAGGGGGAAGTGGTCATCTCAAGGGGAATTTTGGAAGGAAAAGGCCTTGAGGCAAGATTGGGCAGGACCCAAGGAAGCCAAGGGATTTTGAAATTAGGCCTTGTGGGAGATCCCTCCCCATTTCATCTGGATATCGTGGTGAAGGCCGATCTTTCAGAGATCCCATCCATCTTGAAACGGTTGGTTGATAACAAATCTATGGTAAAGGAAATTGATCTGATAGAGGAGCTTAAGGGCCATGCCACAGCAAGGGTGATTCTGGGGGAAAGCACCGCATCGATCAAGGCATGCGTCAGTGTCTCAGAATTAGGTCTTTCCGCCAAATATGGGCGAGTCCCATATCCCTTGGAAGTCACCGGCGGCCAGTTGTCGTTTGAGGGGGCCAACATCTCGGTCAGGGATTTCGCCGGCAAATTGGGAAATAGTGGCTTTTCCCAGCTTTCCGGCGGGTTTGACTGGGGGCGAGAGCCCTACTTAGAGGTCAAGTCAGGGGACTTTGACCTCTCATTGGGCGAGATCTACTCATGGGTTTCCTCCTTAAAAGGGGTTGGGAGCAGGCTGAAAGACCTAAAAAGCGTGAAGGGTGGACTCACGCTCTCGGTCATCAACCTGAAGGGCCCGATCTCTAGTCCGCAGAACTGGCGTTTTAAGGTTACGGGCGAGGTGAATGGCCTTTCGGTGAATACGGCCCTTTTTGATGGACCCGCACAATTAACCCGAGCAAAATTTGATGCGACCGAGAAAAGCCTTTCTTTCAAAGATGCCCATATTAAGCTGCTGGATGTGTCATTGAATGTATCGGGTGGTTTGAACGACTACATCAAAGATCTCCGCAGGGTTGACATAAAATTTGATGGGGATGTGGGGCCCGAAGCCCTCCGGCGGCTCTCAGGGTTTGTGAATATGCCCTCCCACCTGGACCTTCGGTCTCCCCTGTCTATTTCAAAGGCCCAGTTTGTATGGGAAAAGGGAGGCATGGTTGCCTTCAATGGGAATTTGGATGTGAGGGAGGGGCCAAGGGTCTCCATGGCTATTGTTTATAAAAATGGTAATCTGGCGATCAAGAACCTGAGCATTGAGGATAAGGATTCGAGCGCCGTCATGGAGTTTGATTTGAACCAGAAAGAGGTAGGGTTAAAGTTTTCCGGTCACTTGAAAAAGGAGACACTGGACCACTTTCTGTCAGAGACCCGGTTTCCCTCTGGCTCGGTAAAGGGGGATTTTCAAGCCAGGTTTGAGCGGGATAACCCCATGAACTTTGTGGCAACCGGAAAACTAGAGGGGACTGATATAGAGCTTCCGTGGAAGGTTGGCGCACCCTTGAAAGTCCAACGTTTTTCCCTTTTTGCCGAAGAAAACATGTTTTCATTAGAACCAGCCATTATTGAGTGGGGAGACACCCGGTTGGTGTTTGAAGGAAAAATCGGTTTTGATGAGGGTAAGATACGACTGGACATGGACCTTACGGCGGATGGTCTGGATGTTGAAAAACTGGCAGCTATTGCACGGACAGAAGAGAAAGGAGGAGTATCTGGGGAGGGCAAGAGCTCATGGGACTTGCCGCTGCGTGGGGAGTTGAGGGTGAAGAGCCACTACCTCAAATACCAGAGATTTATCTGGCGCCCGCTCCATGTGGATATCTCCTTTGAGCCCGATGGGATTGCTGCCTCGGTAATCAAGGCCAATTTGTGCGGAATTTCCATGCCGGGGACTCTAAAGGTATCAGACAAAGGGCTACAACTGGATTTTAGGCCGGTATCCGAGAATAAAGAACTGAATCCGACTATTGTCTGTCTGTCGGATAAATCGATTAAGATGGACGGCACGTTCGACTTCAAAGGAGGAGTCAAAGGCAAGGGCGCGGGCAAAGGCCTGACCCGGTCACTCCGTGGTTCCTTTGAATGTGTTGCCAAGGATGGACGAATCTATCAAGCAAAAGTGCTATCAAAAATCCTGGCTATTTTGAACCTCACTGAAATCTTCAGGGGAAAACTCCCTGACCTCGGGAAGGAAGGCTTGGCCTATAACTCCATTACGGTCAAGGGCAGGCTTGCGGATGGAAAACTCCTTCTAAAGGAAATGGCCATGGATGGTACAACCATGAACCTGGCCGGTCACGGTGATATTGATTTATTAGACAAAAAGGTAAATTTGATAATTCTGGCCTCTTTTCTCAAGACCGTGGACAGTATCGTGAGAATGATTCCCTTGGTAAGATATATCCTCGACGGAACACTCATCTCCGTACCGATCAAAGTGTCGGGGGATTTGGCGGATCCGGATGTTCAATATGTTCCAGCCTCAGCGGTCGGGTCAGGTTTGTTGGGAATGATAAAGAGAACCCTCAAGCTCCCCGGGAAAGTAATTGAACCTGTCCTGCCAAAACACAAAGAAAAGCGGCCTGAGCCGCAAGAACAGAATTAGTATGGCGAACGGAGAGGAGATATGCCTGATCAAACCCGATCGAAAGGTACTCAAACCAGCTGATGCGCGTACAATCCATATTTGCCGCCTCTGGTTTTCTGCTTTTATACGTCTTTCTCCTTTGGTTTTACTGCAGCAATGTCCAGGCAGAATCGCCTCCGTCTGACAGCATCCATGCCAAGAAGGATGGATTGTTGACAAGAGCGATCAAAGAAATAGGTGAAAGGTTACCCGGCTTTCGTGTCTATTGGTTGGACGGTCTTCGCATAGATGGGCGAAAGAAAAACATCCGGATCCATATCGGCGGAAGGCTTATGCTGGATAGCGGTTATATCGGCGCGGATAGTGACTTGAAAAAGGCCTTCCCCGACCTGGAGGGCTATGATACGGACCTTCGCCAACTGAGGCTGTCTGCAATAGGTACCATTTATGATGTTGCCAAGATCAAGTTCGAGATTGATTTCGCACGAATAAACGAAATCAAGGACATCTGGCTGGGCCTGAGGGTTCCGTATCTTGGGCAACTAAAAGTCGGTCACTTCAAAGAACCATTCTCGCTGGAGGAACTGACCAGCCTCAAGTATATCAGCTTCATGGAAAGATCCTTGCCAACCTTGGCGATTGCACCCGGGCGGGATATCGGAATCATGTGTGGCGACACGGCGTTTGGTGAGCGCATGACCTGGGCAGTGGGTGCCTTTTTGGTCGCAGGTTCTTTTGGGAGCGTGGGAGAAGCAACCGATCGACTGACAAATGCCTTCGGCTATAGCGTTACGGGGCGTACCACCGGTCTTCCCTACTACCTGGATGGTGGCAGGAGGCTGCTCCACCTTGGGGCTTCCTTCAGCCACCAAGATCGGGACCAGAACAGAGACGATTCCCGGCTGAGACTAAGTGCTCTTCCCGAGACATTTCTTACGGACAAGAGGCTTGTGGATACGGACCCTTTTTTTACCAGTGCTGTAAATCTGGTCAATTCCGAATTAGCAGTGGTCTCCGGGCCACTTTCCTTTCAAGGGGAACTTTTCCAGGCCTTCACGGATGCAGATGCAGTCGGGGACCCCCATTTCTGGGGCTTCTATCTTTATCTGAGTTATTTTATTACCGGTGAACACCGAAATTATGATACAGCA
The DNA here is from genome assembly GCA_030589715.1 of Desulfobacteraceae bacterium. Classification (GTDB taxonomy): domain Bacteria; phylum Desulfobacterota; class DSM-4660; order Desulfatiglandales; family Desulfatiglandaceae; genus JABMQV01. The sequence continues at coordinate 4,219 of JAUUVE010000143.1, forward strand.
AAGGGTGTGTTTTTAGGGATAAGGCCCAGATATAACTTCCATCCCTTTCAAGGGAATTGGGGGGCGTTGGAGGTGGGGCTGCGGTTCTCCTATCTAGACTTGAACGATGGGGACATCAAGGGCGGAAGGGAAAAGAATTTCACCGCAGGCCTAAACTGGTATCTCAACCCAAATGTCCGTCTTATGTTCAACTACATCCGGGCCAACGTTGAGGACCGTGCCGGCCCCCCCGTCAATGACGGTACCGCAAATATCTTCCAGGGGCGTTTCCAGATTCACTTCTGATGGATAACAAAGCGAGTAATGATTCAGCCACAAAGATACTAAGTCACCAAGATTATAATATATTTCTGGTTTTTTTGGGAATGGTTTCTTCTCTTTTCGATAAAGGTTTGAAATCCATATCCTTCCTTTGTGCCTTTGGGTCTTAGTGGCTGAACTGTTACCAAAGCGAAAGGTTTATCCAAATGGCGATCTTGAATGTATTCCGAATTCTTGGAAAAGACGAGGTGACACGATGAAAAGATATCATCATTTTGCTCACGTATTAGGATTCATCCTTCTTTCTACCGTTATCGCGGGCTGCGGTGCCAAGCAGATAGAAAGGCCTACTGAAGCCCTTGAATCCACTTGTGTCCGGGGAACGGTCTGGTATCGAGGCCCAACCCACTCACCTCTGGTCCGGTATCCTCACGCCAAAATCACCGCCTGGCGTCATGAAACAGACAACCCGCTGGGAGAGACCCGGGCCGATAAATCGGGTAACTATTGCATAGAGGTGCCGGCCGGAGATTTTAGAATGGATCTTAGGGTCTGGGGGCTAAAAGATCTGGGTAGCGTTAGTTATACGTGTAAGGGCTCTGTAAACGGTATCGAGCTTGGCACAGGTGCCGTAAAATGCGGTGACGAATGTATAGAGATTGATATTGTTACGGACTGCAGAAAGTTCATTCCCCGCCGACGGCGTTGGAGCTATTGACAAACCGTCACCCTTCCCCTAAGCTATAATAATTAAAAGGAAATTCTTGCCCAACCCCACTGACTAGCCCTGATGGTTGGTAGTGTTGGTCAGTAGCTGGGATCTTCTCAGGGATCCCTGAAATATAGCTCCTCAGCAGGGAATCCACATGGATAGAATAAAGGAGAAAGTTCACCCCGATGTTGCAAAAAAACGTGGCACTTTGTTGAAATAACTTGTTACGGCAGCATGATATGGAAAATTGATGATACTTCAGGAATTCACATTTTGTAAAGTCCTGAGCCTGCATCAATTGCTAACCCCCAGACTTTTATGACAGCAGTTTTGGAGGTTTGGAGTGTTTTTGATGCAACATCGGGGTCCATCTTATTAATGAGGGAACAATGGCATCTACAAAAAGAGGTACGAATGATATGCCTCCTCAGGGTATTTATGCAATAAAGAAGGGCCCCTTGGCTCAGGGAGGTCTTCAGGAAATCCTGGAGAGCGCCTCAGCCCTAAAAGAACTGGGCCTTGTAGACGAAGCGGCTGCTGAGTATGAGAAACTGTTAAGAGCTGGTTATCCTTCCACAAAGCTAATTCCCGAACTGGTTTCATGTCTTTTAAGAAAATATTCCCCTTCCAGGCTCATAGATCGAGTGGAAGAGGTCATCAACAAACAGGAATTTGCTCAGCGCGAGAGGGCACAAACCAAGTTCATGCTCGGTCTGGAGATGGAGAAAAGACACCATAAAGACCTGGCAGCTGATTTATATAAGGCTGCGTCAGGCATTGATCCGGGGAACAAGGAAATCAGGGATAGACTCCATCGGATAGTTTCCGATTTCTCTTCTGCCTCAAGATACGATTATCTCCTTAGTGAAAAGATAGTGACTGCTGACCAGCTGCAAAGGGCGTTGG
>JAUUVE010000355.1 GCA_030589715.1 Desulfobacteraceae bacterium
ATTCCCGTAATCCGAATCGGACTGCAAGCCTCTCCCTCACTGCTGGAGGAGGGCCAAATCATTGCAGGTCCCTGGCATCCTGCCTTTGGGTTTCTGGTCCGTTCAGGTATACATCAAAAAATGATAGAGCAGGATCTCCCAAGCCCCGGGGCGGCATCACAGATAAGGATACTGGCCCCTGAAAGGGAGATCCCTTTAGTGAGGGGCCATAGGAATCAGGGCCTCCTGTGGATCGAGAAAAAGACGGGGGCAAGGGTATTGGGAGTAAAGGCCGACAATACCATTCCCCGGGGCAGAGTGAGGGTTGAGGCAATATGAGTTTTTTGTCTGGCTTTATAGCGATCATAGGGCCGCCCAATGTGGGAAAATCCACCCTCTTGAATCGGATTCTGGGGACCAAATTGGCGATCGTATCCCCCAAGCCGCAGACCACAAGAAATCGCATCCTGGGGATTCACCACGGGGACGGGTTCCAAATGGTCTTTATGGACACACCTGGCATCCACAAGACCAGGACAAGTCTGCACGAGAGCATGGTCCAGTCGGCACTGGCAGCCTTTCATGAAGTCGATATATTGCTTCTAATGATTGAAATGGGCCGCGTCCATGACCAGGAAATCAGATCCATTACGGCCAACTTAAAGAGGGTAAAAAGGCCTTGCATCCTTGCCATCAATAAGATCGATAAGGGTCCAAAGGACCAGCTCTTGCCGATCATTGCAAGCTATAGCCAAGAGTACCCTTTCGATGAGATTGTCCCCATTTCTGCCCTCAGGGGCGATGGGGTTGACACCCTTTTGGAGGCGCTCAAATCGCGATTAGAGCCGGGGCCTCGGTTCTTCCCCGAGGATATGACCACAGACGTATCAGAAGCTTTCATCATCTCTGAGATCATCCGTGAAAAGATCTATTTGCACACGAAAAAGGAGCTCCCCTATTCTTCGGCTGTCACGGTGGATAGGATGGAGAATTCAAACAATAACCTCCTCTCAATTTCTGCCCGGATTCATGTGGAGACTGATTCCCAGAAGAGAATCCTCATAGGTCGCGGGGGCAGAATGATCAAGGCCATTGGGCGCTCAGCCAGGCCTGAATTGGAGAAGATCTTTGGGGTGCGGGTCTATCTTGATCTCATGGTGCGTGTGGAAAAGAATTGGAGCAGGGACACCAGGGCCCTCAGACGCCTTGGTTATTAGGGCCCAAAAAAAACCAACCGCCCATAAGCGGGCGGTTGGTCGTTAGGAGGAAAGAGTATTTGAGTAACTAGTTGTCTCTATATTTCTGCAAGATGCTTGCCAAATTGAACATTTTTTGTCCTTATCCTGCAACCACCTGTTTTAGAAAGATTTTTTCTTAAGCCCCCACAATTTCTCCCTCAGGGAGTTTTTCTTCCAAAGTACAAAATTTTGTACCAAAAAAACCCCAAACATAAGGAATTGCGCGTAAGTCCTTTAAGTTATTGCGAAAGCATAGATACAAGATTTTTGACCCCTACACAGCGATATTGTACTTTTTCATCTTGTGCTGGATCAAGCTCTTGGTAATTCCTAGCATTTTTGCGGCATGGGCCTGTACATTGTCGCTCTGGGCCAGGGCCCTCCTTATGAGCTTCTCCTCGATCTGCTCCAGCGCCTTCGTAAGGGGCACGTCGGGTGGGATAAACCTCTCCACATCAAAGGCGGCCTCGGCCTCGGTCAGCTCTTCAGGTAAGTCCTCAAGTCTGATTTTCCCTCCGGAATTGAGCACCACTGCCCTCTCAATAACATTTTCCAATTCCCTGACGTTGCCGGGCCACGAATACTTGTAAATCACCTTCCATACCTCCGGGGTCAGCTCAATCTTACCTCCCCCATCGTCCTCCCTGTATTTCTCAATAAAGTGTTTGACGAGCAACGGGATATCATCTACCCGTTCGCGCAACGGGGGGGCGTCGATTTGGATCACATTGAGCCGATAGAACAGGTCTTTGCGAAATGTGCCCTGCGCCACATCCTCTTTGATATTCCTGTTTGATGCAGAAAGTATGCGGACATCCACTTTGATGCTTTTTGTGCCCCCGACGCGCTCGAATTCCATTTCCTGGAGCACCCTCAGTAGCTTGACCTGTAAAGAAGGAGACATCTCACCCACCTCATCCAGGAATAGCGTCCCCTTGTCAGCCAGTTCGAATCGCCCCTTTCTCATCGCCACGGCCCCTGTAAAGGCCCCCTTCTCGTGACCAAAAAGTTCACTCTCCAGCAAGGTCTCCGTTAGGGCACCACAGTTGATGGAGACAAATGGCCGATCTTTCCTGGGACCCTCGTAGTGGATGGCCTTGGCAATGAGTTCCTTGCCCGTACCCGACGGTCCTGCAATCAGGACCGACGCCTTGGATTGGGCCACCTTGCGTACGATCTCATAGATCTTGAGCATTGGTTTGCTTTTGCCTATTATATTTCCATACCTGAAACGATCTGAAAGGGCCTCATTCAAGAGTCTGTTTTCCTTGATAAGGCGGTGGTTCTCCAGGGCCTTTCTCACGGTCAATTTGAGTTGCTCATTTTCAAAGGGCTTTTTTATGTAATCATATGCATGCTTCTTCATGGCCTCCACGGCCATTTCGATTGTCCCGTATGCGGTCATCATTATGACCGGGAGTTCCGGCTTTATCCTCTTGCATTTCTCCAGGAGCTCCATCCCATTCATTCCGGGCATCTTCATATCAGTGATGACCAGATCCAAATCGGCCTCGTCCACCAGACGAAGGGCATTATGACCGTCCACGGTGGTGAGGATTTCATAGCCCTCTGGCCCCAACAGGGACTCAAGGACCACCAAGTAGTTCTTTTCATCATCCACAATCAGGATCGTGTCCATTGCGTTTGTCTCCGGTTGGCCATTATCATCCCCTTGGTAACGTTATAGTCACCTTGGTACCTGAGTCTACCTTGCTCTCTATTGTTATAGAACCCCCGTGCGCCTCCATAATATTCCTCACGATGGAAAGCCCAAGGCCGCTTCCTTCCTCCTTAGTGCTGAAAAAGGGATTAAAGATCTTGTTCAGGTTTTCCTCCCTGATTCCGCTGCCGGTATCCTCAATCCCCACCACATAACGGTCCTTTTCCTCCTCTACTTCGACCGTAATTGTTCCACCATCCTTGATGGATTGAATGGCATTGACAAAGATGTTAAGGAAGCTCCTGTAAAGGAGCTGGGGATCTGCCTTAAGTTTCAAG
>JAUUVE010000174.1 GCA_030589715.1 Desulfobacteraceae bacterium
CATGGAGAAACCTGGTATAGAGCAATAGGCACAGAGTCCAGTACCGGGACAGCCATATTCTCTGTGGTGGGGGATATTTTGCACGCCGGTCTGGTGGAAATTTCCATGGGTGTCCCGCTGCGGACCCTCATCTTTGATATATGCGGCGGGATTCCGGATAGAAAGACCTTCAAGGCAGTCCAGATAGGAGGGCCCTCAGGCGGATGCCTGCCTGCGGCGTTCCTGGATACCCCCGTCGATTTCGACTCCCTGACAGAAGCAGGGGCCATGATGGGCTCCGGCGGGATGGTGGTGATGGACGAGGATACCTGCATGGTGGATGTAGCTCGATACTTCCTCGATTTCACCCAGAAGGAATCCTGTGGCAAATGTACCTTCTGCAGAATTGGGACCCGTCATCTGCTCAACATATTGGAGCGAATAACAAAGGGAGAAGGCCGTGAAGGAGACCTGGAACTCCTGGAGGAGTTGAGTCAAGACATAAAGGATGGCTCCCTCTGCGGTTTGGGTAAGACCGCCCCCAACCCTGTGCTCACATCTCTTAGATATTTCAGAGATGAGTATGAGGTCCATGTCGTGGAAAAACGGTGTCCAGCCCGGGTATGCCGTGCCTTAACCGCCTATTATATTGATTTGGAAAAATGCGCTCGTGGCTGTGATGCCTGTGTTGGGAGCTGCCCGGTTGAGGCCATCTTTACCACCAAAAACAGAAAAAAGGGGGTTGACCAGACCCTTTGCGTCAAATGCGGTGAATGCATGACGGCATGCCCAGCGGAATATGATGCGGTAAGGAAGGTCTCTCCCCCGGATAAGGCCCCTATTGTGGAGCGGCCAAATCGCTTTATGTGAATTTAAGTTATGGTTAAGCTTCTGGTAGACAAAAAGGAAATTGAAGCAGAAGAAGGGGCGGCCCTGCTGCATGTCTGTCTTGAGAACAACATTTACATCCCCAACCTCTGCTACCTTGAGGGCATGAACAGCCCCCCGGCCTCATGCAGGTTGTGCCTTGTCGAGATTGAGGGGGAGGATGGACCGGTCACCTCATGCACGGTAAAGGTAAGAGATGGTTTGCAAGTAACAACCGACACGCCTCCCGTCAGGAGACTCCAACGTTCGGCCCTGAGACTCCTCCTATCGGTCCATGACGTGGAGTGTGCCCGATGCCCTGCGAACAAGAAGTGTGAATTGCAGAGTATTTCCAGATTCCTCAAGGTCGGGTTAAAACCAAAGCGGTTGGAACAACTACTAAAGGAGAGTGGGGTTGAGGAAGATCATCCTTTCCTGCAATACTATCCCAACCGTTGCGTTCTTTGCGGGAGATGTACATATGTCTGCCGCAGAGGGCGTGATCAACCTTTCTTGAGCTTTGCTAAACGCGGCTTCGATACCGTAATCACCTTCTATGGTGAAAAGGACCTCTCAAGGCCTCCTTGCCAGGAACCCATGGCCTGTGCCGAGGTATGCCCTGTCAGTGCTATTACCCCAAAAAACATCCGTCTCTCTTGATCTGCAACGACAAATGATTAACTTTAGAAGCAAATACAAAAGGATAGAGCAATCATCCTGCTAAGGAGGTGACAGATATGACGAGGATATTAAATCTGATTCCAAGGACAAGTTCATTTGTCCCGGGTGGGACCCTCCTCGATCGATTTATCGGGGAATGGGATCTACCCGCCCTCTTTGAAGAGGGAAAATCGTGGGTACCGGCATTTGATATCAGCGAAAACGAGAAAGAGTATGTGGTAACCGCTGAAATCCCGGGTATTTACGCAAAAGACCTCGACGTGACCCTTTCGGACGGTATCTAGACCGTAAAAGGGGAAAAGAAACAGGAAAAGGAAGATAAAGGTGAAAACTATCACCGAGTAGAGAGATCCTATGGGTCTTTCCACAGGAGCTTCCGGATTCCTGAAAAGGTCGCGACAGAGAAGGTGGATGCCTCATACAAAGATGGCGTCCTCAAGCTGACCCTTCTAAAGGCCGAGACCAGTGAACCAAAAAAGATAGAGGTCAAATAATAAAAACTGTTGGCCCCGTCAGCAGGGCCGATTGACCCAAGGGCGTCGCTGAGAATGTTTGGCGCCGCCCTTTTTTGTGAATATTCGTGACTACTCAGGTTCAGGGGTTCAGGGTTCAACGTTCAGGGTTAAGGACAAGGAGGCATCGAAGACCCGAAGTCCTCGTTAAAAATGCTCATTTCCCCAAATAATTGCCAATTTGGCTCCAAAGTTTGGATTAGGCCTTACGAAGCTGACACTTTTCTCGTAAATACGCATCTAAAATGCAGCCCGGGGACGAGAATGGAACCTTGAACCCCTGAACCTTTGAACCCGTGCCGTCGTTCGTGGTTTCATCAACTATCTCAAGAAATATGAGGAGCGGAAAGCGACCAACCGTGAACCCTGAACAGTGAACCCGACAACCTGAGTAGTTACGAATATTCATCCTTTCTCGCATTCCTTACTCTGAATGGACAGACTTTTCTGTCGAGCGTTGCGGAGCTTGTAATTACTTCATTACTTATTTAAAATGATCTCATGTTACGGATCGGGTCATTAAACCTGAAAAATTGGCTTGTTATGGCCCCCCTGGCGGGGATTACAAACCTACCTTTCCGCATCATCGTCAAGAACCTGGGGGCTGGTCTGGTCACCACCGAGATGATCAGCGCCAAGGGGCTGACGCTAGGCCACCAAAGGACCTTTAAATATCTAAAAAGTCATCCCGACGAAAGACCCCTTTCGGTCCAGATATTTGGCCCTGATCCGGATGTGATGGCCAGGGCCGCTCAAATTGCAATTGAAAAAGGGGCAGACATAATAGATATCAATATGGGTTGCCCGGCAAGAAAGGTCGTAAAAACCGGTTCAGGAGCACATCTCTTACGCGTCCCCCAAACCGCCAAGGAGATCGTCTCTGCCGTCCGCCGGGTCTGCTCTGTACCCCTGACCGTCAAGATCAGGACCGGATGGTCTCCTGATCAGCCTGTTGCCTTGGAAATTGCCAGGATCATTGAAGACTGTGGCGCCGATGCCATCACCATACACCCCCGTTTTGCAACACAAGGATTTTCTGGACAGGCTGACTGGTCCATTATCGCAAAGACCAAAGAGCACCTGAAAATCCCCGTCATCGGAAACGGCGATGTCTTCAGCCCGTCCTTAGCCCTTGAGATGAAGAGGCAGACCGCATGCGATGGAGTTATGATCGGAAGGGGTGCGGTGGGAAATCCCTGGATCTTCATGCAGGCTCTGGAAATGGCACAAGGCCTTGAGGCCACACCCCCGGGACTATCTGAAAGAAGGGCCTTAATCATGGAGCACTTCCGTCTCCTCACCCTTGATATGGGTGAGCCCAGGGCATCCAAGGTCATGCGAGGCCTTCTGCTCCGTTATACAAAGGGACTGCCCAATAGCAGCCGGTTTCGCGGTACATTTACTGGGATCAAGAGTCTTGAGAGCTTGATGTCCGCACTGGATTCGTACTTTACTACTCTGGAGAAATGTTCTAATTCCTCAAATGTCCAAACCACAAGAAGCTGCCGATTAGCCAGTTAATGGGAGCGCCACTGGGGGGAAGGAGCTAATGAAGGTAAAATTGGCAAAAACAGGGGGATTCTGCATGGGTGTCCGCCGCGCCATGGAAATGGTGCTGGCCGAGGCCAACAAGAAAGAGGGCCCCCTTTTCACCCTGGGTCCCCTTATCCACAATAGACAGGTCCTTGATCTCCTTGCATCAAAAGGCGTTGTGCCCCTGGATGACCCAAATGGGATCAAGGGCGGCAGGATAGTGATCAGGGCCCATGGCATTCCCCCTCAAAAACGAAAGGCCATAAAAGAGACCGGCCTTGAGATCATTGATGCCACCTGTCCAAAGGTAGCCAGGGTCCAGGCAATTATCCGCTATCACACCAACAAGGACTATGCAGCCGTGATTGTAGGAGATAAGGACCACGCCGAAGTGATAGGCCTGATGGGTTACAGCAAGACCCCTGTCCATCTGATCCAAAACGTGAAGGACGTCTCGGCATTGCCTTCCATGGACCAATTATTCGTGGTTGCCCAGACAACACAGAATGAGGAAAAGTTCCAAGATGTGGTAAATGCCCTCAAGGAGCGATTTCCCCAGATCCTCATCTTTGACACCATCTGTGATGCTACTCATCAGCGGCAGCAAGAGGTCAGGTCCTTTGCAGGCCAGGTGGGTGGTGTCGTAGTAGTGGGCGGATACGACAGCGGCAATACCCAGCGACTTGCACAGGTCTCACAGGATGCAGGCCTGCCCACCTTCCATGTGGAAACTGAAAAGGATCTGGACAAGGCCGCACTCTCTCGGATGGAAGTGGTAGGTGTAGCTGCCGGTGCCTCCACCCCCAACTGGATGATCAACAATGTGGTCAAGGAAATACAAGGTTTACGCGGTGAGGGAAGGATCTCCCTTGGGTATCGGCTACTCCAGGCATTAAGGTTCTTGACATTAAGCAATCTCCTTGTCGCCTCAGGGGCATTTTCATTTGCTTACGCAATCCCCCTCCTCTCAGGCAGAGATCCGCATCTCACCTTTCCACTGGTGACTTTTCTGTACATATACGCCATGCACGTCTTTAATCGGTTCGTGGATAAAGGGGCCAGCGCTTACAACGACCCTGATAGGGCAACCTTTCTCCAAACCCACAGACCGCTCCTTATCATATCAGGCCTAGGCGCCATCGCAATTGCCCTGACCCTATCCATCACGAGTGGCATACCCATCTTTCTCGTCCTGATTGGCCTGAGCATCTTGGGAATCATATACAGCATACCGCTCGTCCCTAAGAGATTTCGGCACAGGCACCGGTACATCAGGATCAAAGATATTCCTGGGTCAAGGAGCCTCTCAGAGGCCCTTGCCTGGGTGGCGGTAATCACACTCCTGCCATTGCTGAAGACTGATCGCATTTTATGGCAAGCAGTAGCAATTGCAATTTTTGCAGTTTTTTCAATGAGTTATATAAGGGCCACCCTCTTTAGCATCTTCCAGGTCCAGGGAGACCTGATAGTAGGCACGGAGACTTTGCCAATTACCCTTGGGGAAAGAAAGACGTTGCTCATCCTCAAGGCCATTCTCATGGCCACTGGGATCATCCTCGTGGGGAGTCCGCTCCTGGGGCTTGTCGGGCCCTTTTCCTATATTTTGTTCCTCCCCCTGCTTACACTATGGCTCTGCCTCACGGCCTATGAAAAACGGTGGCTCTATCCGGGTATCGCCTTGGAGTCCCTGGTAGAGGCAAATTTTATGCTGGCCGGTCTATTGGCCCTGATATGGCAGGCCCTCCCATGGCAGCCGTAAGTGTCGTCATACCCACATTCAACAGGGCCGGAAAAGTAGCCCGAGCTGTCTCATCCGTCCTTGATCAGCCCTTTACAGACCATGAAATCATTGTCGTAGCCGATGGCTCCAGCGACGGGACAAGCGAGACCATCTCACAGTTTGGCGGGCCGATTACCTATATAGCCCATTCCTCCAATCTGGGGGTCTCTGCGGCGCGTAATACTGGC
>JAUUVE010000213.1 GCA_030589715.1 Desulfobacteraceae bacterium
TGGCAGGATATTTACCCTGGGGGCAAAAGAAAGGTGCAGATACTAATTCACCGACACAGGAGGCTGCTCAAAGGGTGGAATTCTTTTCCGATGTCTTCAAGAATAGGATATTCTGGCTCATAGGGCTCTCCTACCTTTTCATATCATACAGCCTTTACGGTATTACGACTTTCATGGTGGATTATGCCACGTATCAAATAGGCCTGCCACTGGAGAAGGCGAGCCTTTTGGCCACGATACACGGAACATGTCAGGTCGTGGGTGTCTTGACAATCCTCCCCTTATCCGATTATCTGGGCAGAAAAAGGACCATTATCATTTCCAATTCCTTTATAACCGCTTGTCTGGCCGGGATTCTCTTGAGCGGAAATTCCTGGGTCTTACTGTATGTGTTTGTGGGGCTCCTGGCTGTCTTTTATGGTGTTACCTTTCCTATGTATGGGGCCTGTGCAGGGGATTTTTTTCCAAGAGAGGTGATGGGCACGGTTATCGGGGCTTGGACTCCCTTCTACGGCCTTGGCGCAATATCGGTCCACTGGGTAAGTGGTATACTCAGGGATACGACGGGCAGGTATTACCATGCCTTTGTGATCAATACGGTGATGGCCGCACTCGGGATATTCCTGATGTGTCTTTTGAGGCAAAGTCGAAGATAGCAGGACATTGTGATGGGAACTGTCACTAAGAGGAGAAGGGCTCGCCGGTTTCAGATACCAGGCGGGAAAGGGAGACTCAAAAGGGCAGGGGTGTTATCCTTTTTTGCAAGATTTTCAGGGCCTCTCCCAGTCTTAAACGTAAGCAAAGGGGGGCTCGCCATAAAGAGCGAGAAGAAGTTTCAGAGAGGTCAAAAGATAAAGGTACAACTTCTGACCCCGAATGAGGGCCCACTTAATCTGAAGGGACGGGTCGGGTGGCAAGAAGAGTCGGCGGATGACTTTTATACGGTTGTCGGCATTGAATTCATGCCTTTTGGCAATGGCTTTGGGTGGAATTCCCTCAAAGCGCTTGATGTCCTAAGGAGGCTGGAGGATCGCTACCGAAAATGAGAGGCCTGTGTCTTCAGATTTCACTAAACGCGGCGATCCTGAATGCGAGTTTTCGGGAGAATGGGAGGAATTACAGCTATGAATAGAGCAGATTTTTTGGCCAAGGTCTCTGTATTTTCCCATATGAAAAAGGAAGACCTTGAACGAATCGCCAAGCAGACCCGATATCACGAGTTTCAAGAAGGAGACGTAATCATCAGCGAGGGCGAGCGTGACAACAGGCTCTTTATCGTTGTTAGCGGCCAGGTTGAGGCCGTTAAGGGTCTTGGGGAAAAAAACGAGAGGCATTTGGGGGCGTTTGGTCCCAATGGTTATTTCGGTGAGATGGCCCTTATAGATGATCTTGCCAGATCGGCAAGTGTGATAGCAAGAAGGCCTACCCGAATCCTATCTCTGGAACGCTGGGATTTGCGTAAGGAAATTGAGAAATCCCCTGTCATGGCAATGGAACTGCTCCAGATGTTGAGCCGACGCGTCCGGGCAACCGAAGAGATCATGATAGACATGCTGGGAGTCCTTTTACCCATTTGTGCCAACTGCAAGAAGATACGCGGAGACGACGGGTCATGGACCCCCATCGAGCAATACATCAGCGAACATTCCGAAGCCGAATTTAGCCACGGGATCTGTCCGGAGTGTGCAAAAAGGCTGTATCCTGAGTTCACAGAACATCTATAGGCTTCCAGAAAAAGATTTTGGTTTTTGATCACCGGGGTCAATTTGAGGTTCTGGAGGTAACTTTGTTCTGAAACTTGAAACCCTGGCCCAGACCCGATTACTCCAGACGCTGCTAAAAAGGAACTGCACAGAATGGGCAATGGCGGAGGTGTAATACCCACATCCAGTCGCACCAGGGCGGGTTCAAAATTTGAAATGGTTTATACTTCCTTGTCTCGTCCAGTTTCTAGTTTCCAGCCCGCCCTGGTGCAATTTACTTTGGCTATGAACCGGTGTTTCCGCTCCTTTTGCAGGATTCCGTATTCTTTCGGTGTACCTGCCACAATCAGGTTTAGGCCAGGGTTTCGAGTTTCTGTCAGCAAATCCAAAACCTTTTGTAAAACGAAGAAGGGTTCGCATTCCAAAAACCTTATTTTATTTTTTGGCATTTTGGGCACTTTAGATCACTTTAGTATTCTCACAGGATAGGAGGTATCAAATGGATTTTAATACGGTAAGGTCTGCCATAACAAGGAGTTCAGTATTTAGGGGTCTTGATCAGGCCCAGTTGGATGTGCTGTTCATGACTGCAAGTGCGAGGGAATTCTCGTCCGGCGAAGAAATCTATTCCAAGGGCGAGGAATCTGAGGGGAGCTTTGCGCTGATCGTTTCTGGGAGGGTGAGTGTAGTTGCAGAAAGCGGTCAGATCTTGAAGGAACTGGGGGCCGGTGAGGTGATAGGGGAAGTAGGGATTATAAGCCCTCAACAAAGACGCACGGTCACCGTTAGGACCATACAGCCCACGGTTGCGCTTGAGTGGCAGCTTCGGGATATCGAAGAGAAGCTACCGGAACTGGTAAAGACACTCAAGGATCTGGCATGGAAGCGCGTTTCCGACTGGCTTGAGTAAGGGGCCAGCAGGATTTATGATTGACGATTGTTGATCGACGATTGACAACCGGCAGAAAACAAAAGAGATAGCTGGTTACAAGACCAAGAACTTCTTTTTGAAAACTATATAAAAGATTTGCTTATGGCCTTGGTGGGGATCATGGAAGATTATACGAAGATAGCCACCCTGGAAAATGAGTTTGAGGCGCAGTTATTGGAATCTATCCTTCTGGAACGTGATATCCCCCACATGCTGAGATCCTATTATGACACGGCCTTTGATGGCTTATTCCAGACGCAGAAGGGGTGGGGATATATCAGTGCCCCAAAAGAGCACGTAGAGGAGATCAAAGAGATCCTCTCCGACCTAAGGGAAAAGAATGCGGACCTCTTGCCCTGATTCGTTGTGAAGATGACCATGATTTGTGCAACAGGATCTAAGCCTTACAACGACCTTTATGTCTACCTGCTCAACGGGATGTTGAGTAACAACGATGAGCAGATCCTCGGCGATGCCTTTCTCGGAAACTGGGTGGAAGGGGGAAACTCCTTCCTTTTCTTTTCAAGACCTTCCAGGGACGTTGTGGCGGGAGTTTCAAGTCAGCATCCCGGTCTTGAGCTGGTTGAGGACCACTACTTCACCTATGAGCAGTGGCAGGGTGGGGGGCTGGATGCTATTAGGATCGGGAAGTTTCTGATCGTTCCTCCCGGGGTTGATAGGGAGGCTGGTGAGGGTGTAATCAAGATATTCCTGGATCCTGGGGTTGTATTTGGCAATTGCCTCCATCCCACGACAAGAGATTGTTTGAAGGCGCTATCCATTGTGGCGGCAAAGGATCAAATGGATAGGGTGCTTGACTTGGGAACTGGTACCGGTATTTTGGCCATAGCTGCGGCCCTCGTGGGGGCAAAGAGGGTCCTGGCAGTTGACTTAAATCCATTATGTGTCAAGACGGCTCGGGAAAATGTGAAGCTCAACCACCCTGAGGGGACAATCCGGGTGGTGGAAGGATCGGCAGAAGATATTGTGGGTGAGCCTGCGGATCTTGTGTTTGCCAACATTCATTACAAAGTGATCAAAGGGCTCCTGGGGAGAAAATCTTTCAGTAAAAAGAGACAGCTTATCATATCAGGACTGATGAGAAGCCAGTACCGGGATGTCCGGGTCGAACTGGAAAGACGCAATTTCAGGATTGTTCGCGAGTGGGACCATGAGATGACGTGGTATACGGTCCTGGCTAAAAAGGAGGGAGAAAAAGGAGCTCCAGCGATTCTGGGATGAGTGGAAGGGACTACTGGACAACAAAATATTTGGCGGTAACAGTTCCCTGACTGTTACTGAGCGTCATGGATTTGACCGTGGTGCTTGATGATTGCGATTTTTATGGTAGATCCGGAGCTTGCAGCATTAATGGCCTCTTGTACCATAGAATAACATGGGGTATTATCATCACACGAACCATAAAGGATTTGGGGTCAGCCTTGCACCACACCATATGAGGGTGAATCCCCTGCGGGTGAGAATTGTACCAACCCTGAAGGAACTGGAAAATCATCGTTAGCGCGGGGATAGCGTTTTGGTGGGTAAGAGATCGCCGCACCCAATCTTTCAAACATTAATGTTTACAACAACTTAGCCTCCACAATATCATGAGCCGGTTTCATTATTGACACACAATCCCAATTTCCTTACACTTCTCTTGACAAAAAGCGAGTTTTTATCAACCAATATCGTCAGGATGGGGAACATTCAATGGAAGAGATGTTTGACTTGCGGGATAGGGTAGCCCTTGTCACCGGTGGTAATGGGGGTATCGGCAAAGGAATGGCCCATGGGTTTGCGGCGGCGGGGGCTGATATCGCTATCGCGGCCCGCAACCAGGCCAAGACCGAAAAGGCGGTCGGAGAGATAAAAAAAGCGTTTGGCGTGCGAGCTTTGGGCGTGCAAGTAGATGTGCGGCAAGAGGATGAGATCAGGGCGATGGTGACCCAGGTGCTCGATACCTTCGGTCGAATCGACATACTGGTGAATAACGCCGGCATGAACATCCGAAATATGCCACAGGATTACCTCTCATCCGAATGGGATGAGGTGATCGAGACCAACCTTCGCAGCGCATTCCTGTGTTCCAAAGGTGTCTATCTTGCCATGAAGTCTGCGGGCGGCGGAAAGATCATCAATATCGGTTCGATGACGTCCATCTTTGGCGGAGCAAAGCTTGCGCCCTATGGGACGAGCAAGGGCGGTATCGTTCAACTGACCCGGAGCCTGGCAGGTGCCTGGGCGCCGGATAACA
>JAUUVE010000117.1 GCA_030589715.1 Desulfobacteraceae bacterium
ATGACGGCTTTGTCATAATCCATACAGCCGCAGTAGCAGGTAAACCCAGAGGTGCCTTTGTAAGCTATGGCAATATTCTCTGTGCAACAACCCAGTTTAGTTATATATTTAGGGTATATAAAGAGGATATTCACCTCAACCTCCTTCCACTCTTCCATGTGGGAGGCCTTTTTTTCGCCATGACCGCATTTCATGCCGGGGCACTGAACGTCAATGTGGATAAGTTTGATGCTGAGCAGGCCGTAGATCTTATTCAGGAAAAAAGGGTTACCATGTTGTTTGAATTTGCCCCAATGCTGGCCTCGATCCTTGACCAACAAGAAAAGAGCGGAAAGGATATTAGCTCTTTAAGGGTAGTGGCAGGCCTTGATAACCCTGAAACCATAGAAAGGTATCAAAGGGAAACAGGTGGAGAGTTTTTCGCGCTTTACGGTCAGACAGAGGTTTCCAGCTTGGTGACTGTTTCACCATACAATGAAAGACCTGGTTCTGCTGGAAGGCCTTTGTTCCTTGCGGATGTACGGATCGTAGATGACTATGATAAAGAGGTAAAAGAAGGGCAGGTAGGTGAGATTGTGGTTAGGGGCCCTATGGTCTTTAAAGGTTACTGGAATCTTCCTAAGGATAATGAATATACCTTCCGTGAAGGCTGGCACCATACAGGAGATCTGGGCCGTTTTGACGAAGACGGCTTTCTCTGGTATGCAGGCCGTAAGGCAGAGAAGGAGCTTATCAAACCAGGAGGGGAAAATGTCTATCCGGCGGAGGTGGAAAAGGTTATCCTTCAACATCCGGCAGTTGAGAGGACCGTTGTTTTTGGCGTGCCTGATCCCAAGTGGAAAGAGGGGATCAAGGCAGTCTGCCAGCTGAAACAAGGACAGAGTCTTGAGCCCCAGGAGCTTATCGATTTTGTTGGGGAACGTATCGCCAGGTTTAAGAAACCTCAATATGTGGAATTTGTCACGGATTTTCCTCTCCTTGGGGATGGCTCTCCTGACAGGGTCAAGGTTAAGGAGCGGTATGGTCAAAAATAGGTATTTCGGAGATCATCTACCGACAACTATCAACGGACGTCATCGGCGTGGAGCAGAAGAAATCAGAGGCAATTATTTTAAGGACAAAAGATTTCGGTGAGTCTGACCGTATCGTTACCTTTTTTTCCTCTCTTTACGGGGTCCTAAGGGGTGTGGCCAAAGGGGCTCTCAGGAGTTCCAAGCGATTTGTTAACTCCCTTGCTATTTTTTCCCTGGTGGATCTTGAATTTACAGAGAGAAGGAGTAGTGATCTTGTTTGGCTTGATTCATGCGAATTAGTTGATGGTTTTCCGGGAATACAAACAGATTACAATCTGTTGTTAAAGGCCAGCTATATGGTCGAGATGACAGAGATCCTTTTTCCATTAAACGTGCCAAGTCCTGAAATGTTTAAGCTGTTGAGATTTGCATTGGGTTCTATCTCCAATGGGCGAAATACCGAAGAGACGATGCTTATCTTTCAGGCACTGGCAATGAAGATAGGCGGATTTGGCATTAATGTGTCTAAATGCAGTCTTTGTGGTCGACCGTATAAGGGAAAAGGAAGGGCATTATTCCATCCCCCGAGTGGTTCAATAGTTTGTTTGGCGTGTGAGAAGGAATCGGTTTTAACCCCAGGAATGGAGCCCAATACAGTTCATGTTCTTGAGCAGGTTCAGTCCCCTGGCCTATCATTATCTAATACCTTAAGATTTAATGAGGATATAATAAGAGAGCTTAAAGGGGTCTTAATGGCACATATTGAACACCGCTTAGGAAGAAAGTTAAAATCTGCTAAATATCTCCAGCCAGCAAATCGCTAAATCCGGATCCCCTGAAAATCTATCCTTATTTTTTTCTTGACCAAATCAAGCAGTCGGTATAGGGTAATTTCAAGTTAAGTGCCTAAAGTTTAAAGTGCCTAAAGTTAAAGGAACAAAAATGACCATCACATGCTTTGAGCAAGTTTTTATTGGTTTAAAAATGGGATTTCCTATACTATTAAATTTGAGGAACTAATATTACAAATGAAAATTTTGTTGAAAAATTTGGAGGATTTTGGGTAAGAAAGGAGGTGATTAAGATAAACAGAAACAGTAGGTCCACAGTTCATTTATTTTTTCATGAAAGGAGGAGGTATTATGTTTAAGAAGATTGGTAAAAAGACAGAAAAGTTAATCGTATTGGCTATAGCCATGGTGATGGTCTTGGGATTCGGCCTGACCAGCGTTTCCGCAGCTGAATATCCTAAGCGGCCGATCACCTTGGTATGCCCCTGGGGCGCCGGCGGCGGCACTGATGCCGTGTCCAGAATCCTGGCCACCCTTCTCAAGAAGGAGCTTGGGGTGCCAGTCAACGTGGTCAATCGTACCGGCGGCGGAGGCGCTATTGGGCACACGGCCATGGCCACGGCGAAATCAGATGGCTACACCATCGGCATGCCCACGGTTGAGATAACCATGATGCACTGGATGGGCCTGACAAAGATTACATACAGGGACATGACCCCGATCTGTATGGTTAACTTTGACCCCTCAGGCATCAATGTCCTGACCGATTCACCCTGGAAGACCTACAAAGACCTGGAGAACTATGTCCGTGACAACCCGGGCAAGCTTAAGGACTCGGGCACCGGCTATGGCGGCATCTGGCACCTGGCCATGGCAGGCTGGCTCAAGGCAATCGGACTCTCGCCCAAAGCGATTAAGTGGATTCCTAGCAAGGGCGCCGCTCCGGCCCTCCAGGACCTCATGGCGGGCGGCATTGAAATGAGCACCTGCTCGCTCCCTGAGGCAGCCACCCTGATAGAGGCCGGAAGGGTTCGACCCCTGGCCATCATGGCTGACAAGCGCGATCCCAAGTTCCCCGACGTTCCCACCCTCAAGGAGATGGGTATTAACTGGTCCTGCGGCGCCTGGCGCGGCATTGCTGCTCCCAAAGGCACCTCATCTCAGATCGTGGCCGTTCTGGAGAAGGCCCTCGCGAAGGTCAACAAGAGCGATGATTTCATCAAATTCATGAACAACCGCGGCTACGGCCTCTACTGGCTGGATTCCAGGTCCTTTGCCAAGGCCCTGACCGAGGCTGACGACGCCAACGGTAAGATCATGAAGGCGGCCGGGATCATCAAGTAGACCAAGCCGGAACCACGGGAAAAGCCATGCGAGTGAGCAACACGGCCATTGGGCTGGGGCTGATTGTCTTTGCGATTGCGGTGCTATTCTACACCCGGACCTTCCCCACCCTGGAGCGGGGTTATCCTGGTCCCTCGCTCTTCCCCAACGTCCTGGCCGTGTTGTTTATCATCGCCGGCATCACCCTGGTGGCCCAGGGAGTCCGGGGACGTGAAAGACTCTCAAAGTTCGACACCAGCACGATTACCAGAAGTGGCCTTATCAACATCCTGCTGGTGTTGGGTGCGGTCGTTTTCTACATCTTCCTCTCTGACTTCCTGGGTTTCCAGATCACCTCGTTTATTCTGCTCTTTGGCCTTATGAAGTGGCTGCGTGTGTCCACGCGCTGGGGCCTGGTGATGGCCTGCGGCATGACCCTGGCCATCTATTTCCTATTTGCCAAAATTCTACTGGTGCCGCTACCCTGGGGCCTTTGGGGTTGGTGATGATGCTTGAGCATATCTACACAGCCATTTCCCTTATCGCCCAGCCGTATGTTCTTCTCGTCATTGCCATGTCGGCCTTCTACGGTCTGTTCGTCGGAGCCATACCCGGTCTGACTGCGACCATGGCCACGGCCTTGCTGGTTCCAGTCACCTTTTTTATGGACACGGTCCCGGCCCTGGCAGCTATCGTGACCATGGAGGCGATGGCTATCTTCGCCGGTGATATCCCCGGCGCCCTGGTCCGCATCCCGGGCACGCCCTCCTCGGCAGCCTACGTGGGCGAATCCTATGCCCTGACCCAGAAGGGCAGGGCCGGCTTTGTCCTGGGCGTGGATGTGACTGTGGCGGCTATCGGCGGCCTCATCGGCGCGATCATCCTGATCTTGTTGGCCCCGATGCTGGCCGAAGTGGCCATGAAGTTCACCTCCTTCGAGTATTTCTGGCTGGCCTGCATCGGCCTTAGCTGCGCTGTTCTGGTGACCAAGGGGTCATTGATCAAGGGCATGGTCTCGCTCTTGATCGGCCTGTTCATGACCACGGTCGGCGTGGACATCACCCTTGGCTTTCCTCGCTTCACCTTTGGCGTCACCGACTTCTTAAACGGCTTTAACTTCATCCCGGCCATGATCGGGATGTTCGGCGTTTCTGAGGTGATGCGCAACGTCTCCTCAAGCGATTTGTCGTTCAAAATCGTCTCGGTCAAGACCAAGAAGATTTTCGCCGGAATCGGCCGAACCGTAAGAAAATACAAGCTGAACGTCGCCCGCTCAGGAATTGTGGGGACTTTCGTCGGCATCCTGCCCGGAGCCGGGGCGGATATTGCAGCCTGGATTGCCTATGCCCTTAGCAAGAAGTTCTCCAAGGAGCCGGAGAAGTATGGCACCGGGCATATTGAGGGCATCGTGGATGCCGGAACAGCCAACAATGCCGCTCTGGGCGGGGCCTGGGTGCCGGCCCTGGTCTTCGGCATCCCCGGCGCCTCCCTCACCGCGATTGTCATCGGTGTTCTGTTCATGAAGGGCCTTAGGCCGGGTCCGATGATATTCCAGCAGACCCCGGAGATCCTCTATGCGGTCTACGTCACCTTCATCCTGGCCAACGTGATCCTGATTCCCTTCGGAGTCATGGCCATCAAGGCCGGCAACCAGATGCTCCGCGTCCCTCGCAACATGCTCATGCCAGCCATCCTGATGTTCTGCATTGTCGGCTCCTTTGCCATCAACAACACCGCCTTTGACGTAGGCATCATGCTTGGCACGGGGGTCCTGGCGTACTTCATGGAGGCCAACGACATCCCGGTCGCCCCGGCCGTTCTTGGCCTGGTCCTGGGCCGGTTGCTTGAGGATAGCTTCATGGTATCCATGATAAAGAGCGAGTGGGACCTGACCGTCTTCTTCCACCGCCCGGTCCGCGCCATCCTTGGGGGTGTCACCATCATTCTCTGGTCCTCGCCCTTCATTGGCGTCCTGCGGGCCCGGTGGCGTAGGCAGTAAAGCCTTGCTAGTGGTATTTACCCCGCCAAGGGCATTTCGGGGAGGTTACCTCTTCTGCCAAAGGCGATAGCCCTTGGACTGTTGAACTGGGCAACCTTGCCATCAGATTGTAAATGCAAGGTCTCTAATTCCAATACGAGTATTTCAGGGGCGTTCCTCTGTTTTTACCCTTACGTTGGGAGATTCCTTTTCAAAGATATGGGTTTTTTCCATATTTAAGGCCAATTCGATCTCCTCGCTAAGTCTTGCTTGCGTCCGTGGATCAACACGGGCAACTAAGACATGTTCTCCAGAGGTCACACTAAGTTGGACCTCAGACCCCAAAGGTTCGACCACATCGACTACTGCCTTGATAGAACTGCCCTGGATACTCTTTTCGGCAAAGGATTTCTCCTGGATGTCTTCAGGACGTATACCGAAGATCAACCCCTCGTTTGTTTTACTGCGGAGATATTTCTTCTTTTGTGATGGTATCGACACCTCAAAGCTTCCAGCGTCGATATAAAGCCTTGAGTCCTTTGAGATGATCTTTGCTGGAATGAAGTTCATGGCCGGGCTCCCGATGAATCCCGCCACAAACATGTTCACCGGATACTCATATACCTCCATGGGGGCTCCCACTTGTTGGATCTCCCCATCCTTCATGATGACGATCTTCGTCCCCATGGTCATGGCCTCTACTTGATCGTGGGTCACATAGATGATGGTGGTCCTCAATTTATGGTGAAGCTTTGAAAGCTCTGCCCGCATCTGAACCCTTAATTTCGCATCGAGATTACTCAATGGTTCATCAAAGAGGAAAACCGATGGCTTTCGCACTATGGCCCGTCCAACTGCAACCCTTTGACGCTGCCCTCCTGATAATTCCCTCGGCTTCCGATTCAAGAGATCCTCAATCCCTAAAATCTCTGCCGCTTCCCTTACTCTCTGATCGATTTCGGTTTTGGGGTATTTTCTAAGTTTCAGCCCGAAGGCCATATTTTTATATACACTCATGTGGGGGTACAGGGCATAGTCCTGAAATACAATAGCTATGTTTCGATCCTTGGGTGGAAGGTCATTTACCATTTGGTCCCCTATGTAAATTTTTCCCCCGGTCACTTCCTCCAATCCTGCGATACATCTCAGGGTTGTTGACTTACCACAACCCGAAGGTCCGACCAACACCACAAACTCTTTATCATCGGTCTCCAGGCCGAAATCTTTGACGGCTACCACTTTATCAAAGTTTTTAGAAAGACTTTCTACAAATACCTTAGCCATTTTTTACCCCCTTAATTTCTGACAGCCATAGCTTTTAGGTAACACCCCTTTCAAGTTAAGTGCCTAAAGTTAAAGGAACAGTAACAGTTCAGCCACTAAGGCACTAAGGCACTAAGGCACAAAGAAGGGATCTGAATTATTAAACTTTATCAAAAAGAGAAGAATCAAAAGATGAAAAACTGTAGATGCAGCATATACCGTTTATTAAAAATGGCATTAAATGAATTA
>JAUUVE010000170.1 GCA_030589715.1 Desulfobacteraceae bacterium
CCTCCACCTTGCCCTTAAGGATATAGGGGCGCATCTCATTGAGCATGGGGCAGAACCTGTTGTATACCCCTGGAAAGAACACGGTCTCATAAAGGCCGGTGGTATCCTCAAAGGAGACGAATTTCATGGGCTCCCCATCCTTTGTATGCACCGTCTTACCGGTCACCTGCCAACCGATGGTGGTCACCTTTTTTCCCACATGGGCATGGAGGTCCCGGGCCCTGACAAAATCCAATCCTTTTAACGATCCTTCCTGTTGCTAAATACCTTTACCGCATCAATGCCCCGGCCCATAACATAATGTAAGATCCCGGGTGCCTGCCCGCCATCGCGAGGCTCAGGCGAGACGGGCGGGCATCAAGTCTTGGCTGTCTTGGCATATAAAAAGCCTATCTCCGCAAACTTTTTTGTCAAGTCGTTTTGGGGCCAAAGTCCCCTTTTACGTTGGCTCTCGAAGTTCAAATTGCCCCTCCATCTCCCTTTCTTCTCTGCCCTTGGCCTGTACACCCAATTCCTCCTTTGTCATCTCAACAAATTCCTCGCTCCCTACCCCAGTTAAATAAGATAGGGCATTTAACGGGCCAGGCAGCGATACTCTCGCTCCAAGTGGCCTCTCGAACACTGTTCCTGTCCTTCAGTACCTCATCCATCCAACTCCTGTGCGTAGCCCTCAGCTGATCGTACGTGTCAAAATCGAGCAAATCCCTTAGCTGATCGCAGGCAATCAGTTTGCGCTTGCGCCGGGGCTCCTGGATTTCATTATACCCATGAAAGGCCAATCCGATGGATGCTCCGCAACACCGGCACGGACCATGTTTACCCTAATGCGCCCTTCCTGCGCTTCCTATCGTTGTACTGCTGCGCAGTTCGGCCCGCAACCAACTGCATAGAGTTGGGTATCACCTCCCCACCCTTCTTGTCGAAAACAAGTAGGTGAATGTGATTCGAGGTGACCATATAGTTCAAAACTACCAACCCGAAGCGCTGTCTGGCTTCAAATAACCAACGGAACCAGTAGTATCGGTCCTTTGTTCAATAATTTACGGGGCCGGAATAAGCGGGAGAAATCAAAAAATGTTTCGATAAATCAAGGTAAGTGCCTAAAGTTTAAAGTGCCTAAAGTTAAAGGAACAAAAATGACCATCACATGCTTTGGGCCGGTTTGTATTGGTTTAAAAATGGGATTTCCTATACTATCCAGTTAAACCAAGTTTTCATGCTATGGCCAGTGGCCTTATACCAAGGTTTAGAAGATGATGGTTCCTCAGCAATTATTTCTTGGATCCCAAGCCTCAGGACATCTTCAAGGTTCTTCACACCGGATAATACTTCTCCCAAATCCAAATCCGATCTGAAGACGTTCATATCAGCCATCATTTGGAGATATTGGTTCATCTCATGTTCAGGATCCCAGATAGTATCCTTAGCGGCTGCTTTGGGCAGTTGGGCCTTCAGCTCAGTAAATCTCCTCAGGTGTTCGACCTCATCTTGGGCAAGGGAGGCTAAAAGTGCCTTCACATCAGGATTATCAACGAGATCTATGGCTTTTTGGTAAAAGCGTTTGCCGTTTTCCTCTATATCAATAGCTATTTGGAAAATTTCGTTTGCATTAAATCCGTAAATCACGATAGCGTCCCTCTCTTGTTTCTGATCATTCTTCCTTTTCGAACTCATCCTTTGAGGCACCACAGACTGGACATGTCCAGTCATCTGGCAGATCTTCAAAGGCGATACCTGGCTCTATCCCGCCATCCGGATCTCCGTTGGCAGGATCATAGACATAACCACAAACCTGACAGACGTACTTATCCATGATTTTCTCCTCCTTATTGTATCAGGTATTATTTTACTATCGGTGACGCATCCTGGTCAAAGGGGTTCCCTCTCATAGCAAGAGAAAATAGATAGGGATAGTTATCCTTCAAATACTTCATATAATCAAGCCATTGGTGGACAAGCAAGACGTATGCTCTTTTTATATCACCGGCCAGATGTTGATAGTCAGTATCTGGCAACTGTCTTAAATCTTCCCTGCCGGCTAATTCCTCTGTCAGATGAAAAACCGCCCCCGCTGCAAGTGGACGAGGTATTGAAAATTCGGGATTCACTTTCTGGGTGGCCTCTCCCCCAGGGTCACCTTAATGTCCAGAAATTTCCCTTTTCGCAAGGCCTTCAATTCTACCCTCTCCTCAGGCCGGTGATCTCTTATCATTCGTATCAGGTCATCAGAGGACATCACTTTTTCCCCATCTATTTCCACAATCACATCACCTCCAACAAGGATCAGGGAGTTTCCCACTCGAACCTCTCTGTCCCCGCCTCTCAGACCGGCCCTTTCTGAAGGTCCGCCTTTGACAACCTCGCTGATCATTGCCCCCCGTTCAACCCTGAGGCTGAGAAATTTGGCAAACTCTGGAATTAATGGATAGACGGAGGCACCTATCCAGGGGTAGGAGACATAACCCTTTTCAATCAGCTCAGGCAAGATTCGCTTGGCAGTATTGGCAGGAACAGCAAAACCGATCCCTACACTTGCCCCAGTTGGGCTGATGATGACCGAGTTGATGCCGATGATCTTTCCGGTGGAGTCAAGGAGGGGACCCCCGGAGTTTCCAGGGTTGATGGCCGCATCGGTCTGAATAACATCCTGGATCAAGAAACCTGCCTCAGAACGGATGGATCTGCCAAGGGAACTGATTATTCCTGTGGTCAGGGTCTGACCCAGGCCGAAGGGATTCCCAATGGCCAACACCTTCTGGCCTACCTTGAGTTTGGATGAGTCCCCTATTGGGATTACGGTCAGCTTTCCCTTTGGCACATCAATCTTGATGACCGCCAGGTCATTGTCCGGATCGGCACCCACAAATCGCGCAGGCCACTTGCTCTCATCGCTCAAGGTGACCTCCAGTTTTGTGGAATCCCGAATGACCTTATGATTGGTCAGTATGTGACCAGAGGCATCGATAATTGAGCCTGAGCCGGCCCCTTCCCTTGGAATGGGATTGAAGAGGAAATCCCGATCGATCACTACACTTGTGACATTGACCACCCCGGGGCCGACCCGGCGATAGATGGAGATGTTGTTTTCTTCATCCTCTGTTTGGGCAATACCAACAGAGTGTGCAGAGAGGAGAAAAAAGATCCCCAAGATACATAAAATGGCCTTGTGTTTTTTAACTTCTTCCATTTTTACCTCCTTTCTAAAATTTAAGTTCATGCCACTATGTACCGACGGTTCACCCAGCTCCCTTTTAAGGAGCTCGGCAGCCGAGGCACATGCTGAGGCGTTTTTCCATGGGGTAACCTCCTGAATAAAGGTTAAATTATTGAAGGGAAAATCTTTAATTGATGAAACGATAAACAGTTTCTCAAGTCAAGAAAAATCGTCTTTTTTCCTTGACCTAGGCACCCAATATAGGGAAACTATAACCGACTCGGAGCGACGGAAGGAACTTACGATTAACAATTAAAAGTGAGGTTGGAAGGCCTTAGAATATCAAGCCTTGCCTCTGAGTTCTTAGATAAGGAGGAATTACGCATGGAAAAGCATCATAAGTTCTCGATATGGTATGTGTTCATCGCGATCTGGATCGTCCTCATCCTCCAAAATTTGATCGCCCAAAGGCTTACAGTAGAACGCATCCCCTACAGTGAATTTGTTCGGGCCCTTCAAGACGGAAGGGTGGTGGAGGTGGCCATTACCCAAGATCGGATCCAGGGGAAAATGAAAAGCACCCAGGAGGGAAGGGAGGTAGAAAAGGTCTTTAGTACGGTCCGCGTAGATTCCGATCTATCGCAACTCCTCGAGAAATATAACGTGACGTTCAAGGGGGTGGTCGAGAGCAATTTCTTGAAAAATCTTGCCTCCTGGCTCTTTCCTGTCTTTTTCTTCGTTGGCATCTGGTATTTCATGATGCGCCGATTTTCTGCCCAGCAGGGGAGTTTCATGACCCTGGGCAAGAAAAAAGCCAGGGTCTATATGGAAGATGAGGTCGGGGTGAGCTTTGATGATGCAGCTGGTGTGGATGAGTCCAAAGAGGAACTCGTTGAGGTGATCGACTTCCTCAAGTCACCTGAAAAGTTTACAAGACTGGGTGGAAAGCTCCCCAAAGGGATCTTGCTGGTAGGGCCTCCAGGTACTGGAAAGACGCTCCTGGCAAGGGCAGTCGCCGGGGAAAGTGGCGTCCCCTTTTTCAGCATGAGTGGTTCAGAATTCGTTGAGCTCTTTGTAGGAATGGGCGCAGCCCGCGTGCGTGACCTTTTCGCCCAGGCCAAGGAGAAGGCCCCCTGTATCATATTTATTGATGAGCTGGATGCCCTGGGCAAGGCACGAGGTGTGGGAATCACAGGAGGCCACGACGAAAGAGAGCAGACCTTGAACCAGCTCCTGGTCGAAATGGATGGCTTTGACCCCACCTTAGGTGTGATCCTCGTGGCAGCCACCAACCGGCCCGAGATCCTGGATCCAGCACTCCTGAGAGCGGGTCGTTTCGACCGCCATATCCTGGTAGATCGACCTGACAAGAAAGGACGCGCAGAGATCCTCAGGGTCCACATGAAAGGGATTACAGTGGACAAAGCTATGGACGTGGAGACCGTTGCCGGTATGACCCCCGGCTTTGTGGGGGCAGATCTGGCCAACCTGGTCAATGAGGCAACCCTTCTGGCCGTCCGCCACAATAAGGACAAGGTTGGGATGGCCGAGTTTCAGGAGGCGGTTGAACGTATTATTGCTGGACTCGAGAAGAAAAACCGTCTCATCAATGAGAAGGAAAGAGAGATTGTAGCCTATCATGAGGTTGGTCATGCCCTGGTAGCCCTTTCTCTTCCAGGCACCGATCCAGTCAGAAAAATCTCGATTATTCCCCGGGGGGTTGCCGCCCTGGGATATACCCTGCAGGTGCCCACTGAAGACCGCTACCTGATGAGCAAGAGCGAGCTCTTAAACAAGATCGCTGTGGCACTTGGAGGACGAGCAGCCGAAGTGATCCAGTTTAAGGACATTTCAACCGGCGCACACAATGACCTTGCAAGGGCCACTAATATCGCCCGGAGCATGGTCAAGGAAAACGGCATGAGCACGGAATTAGGCCATATCTATTTTGAGAAAGTGCGCCAAAAACAACCATTCCCTGATATGGGCCTACCCTCGGAAAAGGATTACAGCGAACAAACAGCACAGGTGATAGACCATGAGATCAAGGAAATCCTGGATTCCCAATTTGAGGTTGCCAGGGAGATCCTCACCAAGCAAAAGAGGGTTTTGGATAAAGGGGCTGCACTTGTATTAAAAGAAGAGAATATCCAAGGCGAGCGACTGAAGAAGCTGCTTGGTGCCGATAAAAAAGCTTAACATTCTTTCCTATTCTGGCCGCACCAACCTTTTTCCTGAGGCATCCACCAGCTATTCTGAAACGCTGTTCTGCGATATAATCTGGGGTGTTACGGCCACCTATACCGGTATGATTTTCCCTGCCTGGCCATTCAGCACTCATATGCCCAGTTTTTTTCGTTTTCCCTCTATATGATTCAGCATTGCCACCACTGCCTGGATAGGGTCTTTATCCACGCTCAATATTCCTCCGGTCACTTC
>JAUUVE010000394.1 GCA_030589715.1 Desulfobacteraceae bacterium
CGGGGCCGGTGGGATGGGTCAAGAGATAGGAAGGGATCTTATCAGTACCAAACCAACTCCCCTGCTCGATCTTTTTAAGGGAGCTGATCATTGCATCGGGGGCTAAACCTGCCGGCTTCATATACTTAAAACTCAATTGATCGGCCTGACGTTCGTCCTCCCGGCTATAATGGAGTTGGGCCTGAATTCCTGCGGCCATGGTCCCTGCCAAGAGGGCTCCGGCAGCCTCACCACCTATGAGGACTGCTGCCAGGGCCCCTGCCAATTGGGCAAGCCCTATCTTCTTGGCCTGCGCTATCCGGTTTGCCAGGTGTCTTGCAGAGACATGGCCGATTTCATGGCACATCACCGCTGCCAGTTCATCCACGGTGTCCATGACCTCTATTAGACCTGAGAAGACAAAGATGTGTCCCCCTGGGCCCGCAAATGCGTTAAGGTTGTTCGCCTTGATGATATAGAAATGAAAGGGGAAGAATTTTGTCTCTACCGGTAAGATAAGATAGTGGCCCAGGTAATTGATAAATTGATCAGCAAAGGGATCATCCAGTAGCTCAAACTGGCCCCGTACCTGGACCAGGAGCTCCTGCCCCATAGCCCTTTCATCCTCAATTGAAAGGGCAAAGGCCTTGGTAGTAAAGAAATTGGGTGGGCAGAGCAATAGAGACAGGGCAATTATCAGAATCAATGTCTCCTTTTGAAAAAGACCTTTTGCCTTCATAGCCTATGCTCCTACGATCTCTTCATCTTCTATGCTGATCCTTGGGGCGTCGATCCAAAGGCCCTCCAGGTCATAGAATTCCCTAACAGGTTGATAAAAGAGATGGATGACAACGTCACCGTAGTCCAATAACACCCAGTGTCCTTCCTGCACCCCTTCTACGCCGTCAGTCCTAAATCCCACATCCCGCATCTTCTTCTGCACGTGGCCCGAGATGGCCTGGACTTGCCTGGATGAGTTTCCACTGGCAATGACAAAGTAGTCTGTGATGGAGGTAAGCTCTTCCACCTCCAACAGGAGCGGATCAATGGCCTTCCTCTCCATGATAAGCCTTAGGCACAATCTTGCTTTATCAAGGGCTCGCATAATCTTTGTACAGTCCGTTTTTTATGATGTAATTCCTTACCGATTCGGGCACCAGGAAGCGGATGGATTTTCCCTCAGCGTCCATTTTCCTTATGCGTGTGGAGGATATATCCATGAGGGTGGGCTCCATCAGCATTATCTTGTTGCCCGAGGGTACAGTGAAGACGTGAGGCCGATCGGTTTTTTTAACATCCACGCCCAGGTCCTGGAGAAGGGCCCCGAAGTTTTCTGGTTGAAACCCAGCCCTTTGAATGATCACAAAGTGGGCATAGTCAAAGAGACCCCGGTAGTCTTTCCATGTCTTGATTTCAAAAAAGGCGTCCGTGCCCAAGATAAAAAAGAGCTCAGCTCTTGGACTAAAGACGGTGCGGAACTCTTTTAGTGTCTCAATGGAATATGAGAGGCCAGGGCGTCTGTTCTCCACGTCCAGTGCCTCAAGGAGACGGGAGTCCCCAACCGCCATCTGGGCCATGTTTAGCCTGTGTTGGAACGAGGCAATCGGTTCCTGGGTCCTATGAGGTGGGGAGGCAGAGGGGATCAGGTACACCTTTTTGAGGTTGAAACCCTGTCCTATTTCCTCTGCTGTACGCAGGTGGCCTAGATGAATCGGATCAAAGGTCCCGCCCAGGATACCAAGCCTCAAGATAGCCCCCCTAACTCCTAATCTGTCCCTGTCCGTAGACAATAAACTTTGTGGTCGTCAACTCCTCCAATCCCATTGGGCCAAAGGCATGCAGCTTTGAGGTGTTGATCCCGATTTCTGCGCCAAGTCCCAGCTGGTTTCCATCGTTGAACCGGGTGGAGGCATTAACCAGGACCACCGAGGAATCCACCTCTGCCAGAAAGCGGTTGGCCCGGTTATAATCGTTGGTAATGATGGCCTCGGTATGGCTGGAACCGTATCTTTCCAGGTGGTCAAGGGCCTCATCCATGTCTGAGACGATCTTGACTGCGAGGATAAGGTCCAGAAATTCGGCAGGCCAGTCCGATTCCTGGGCGGGTCTTGCACCTGGAACCAACTCCACGGTTATTGGGCATCCCCTGATCTCCACGCGGGCATCCTGGAGACGTCCTGACATGTGGGGGAGGAAATCCCGGGCAACCGTCTGGTGTACCAGCAAGGTCTCCATGGCATTGCAGACCCCTGGCCTTTGGACCTTGGCATTAAAACATATCTCTTCTGCCATCTGAAGATCCGCCAGCTCATCCACATAGATATGACACACTCCCTTGTAGTGCTTCAATACGGGAATTCGCGAATGGGCTGTCACAAAGCGTATCAGGCCCTCCCCGCCTCTGGGTATAATGACGTCCAGGTGCTCATCCAGGCTGATCAGGATCTTCACCGCCTCCCTATCGGTGGTTGGTACCACCTGGATGGCCTTTGGAGGCAGACCTGTCTCCAGGAGCGATTCCCTCAGAATATCCCCAAGGACAATATTGGAATGGATCGCCTCTGATCCGCCTTTAAGGATCACGGCATTACCGGATTTAAGGCATAGACTGGCGGCATCGATCGTTACGTTGGGGCGCGACTCATAAATAAATCCGATAACCCCAAGGGGTATCCTAACCCGCCCTACGAGGAGACCATTGGGCCTTTTCCACATGCCGGTGACCTGGCCCACCGGGTCTGGTAGACTGGCAACTTCCCCAAGACCTTCCGCCATTTCCCTTATGACCCTTTCATCCAGGCTCAGGCGATCGATCATGGCAGGAGCTAGCCCTGCCTTTTTTGCCCGGGAGAGGTCCCTTTCATTCTCTCTTATTATCTCTTCCCGTCTTTCCGTGAGGTTTTCCGCCATCAG
>JAUUVE010000162.1 GCA_030589715.1 Desulfobacteraceae bacterium
AAAAGTGCAGGGCCTATTACCGGGAGAAGCTTGGGGTATTCCTCGATACAATGGCAAAACATTTTCCCGATGGAAAGGGCTTATCCTGGACTGAACCGGAGGGCGGTCTCTTTCTCTGGGTCACTGTGCCCGAAACCCTGGACACCCTTCAACTGTTTCATGAGGCAATCAAGTTCAAGGTGGCTTTTGTTCCGGGCAATGCATTCTATGGCGAAAATCCTGAAAACAACCATATGAGAATAAATTTCTCTTACCCCTCAAAGGAGCAACTGGCCGAGGCGGTTACAAGGCTCTCAGGGTGTATTGAAAGTCTGCGGAGGGAAAAATGACCATTATTAATGGCTTCCAGCTCCAAAGGGAGCAAGATATCAAGGAACTAAAAACCAGGACCAGGCTTTTCCGCCATGTGAAGACCGGCGCCCAACTCCTGTCCCTTTCAAATGACGACGAGAACAAGGTCTTTGGCATAACCTTTTGCACACCCCCCCCTGATTCAACGGGTCTGCCTCATATATTAGAGCACTCGGTGCTTTGTGGTTCCCGAAAATACCCGGTGAAGGAGCCCTTTGTGGAACTCTTAAAAGGCTCCCTTCAAACCTTTCTTAACGCCTTTACCTACCCCGACAGGACCTGCTACCCCGTAGCCAGCCAGAATCTTCAAGACTTTTATAACCTCATAGATGTCTATCTGGATGCTGTCCTTTACCCCCGGCTGACCCCATACATTTTTCAGCAGGAGGGCTGGCATTTGGAACTGGAAGATCGGGGCAACCCCCTGATATACAAGGGGGTAGTTTTTAACGAGATGAAAGGGGCCTATTCATCCCCGGACAACCTCTTATCAGAGTACTCACTCCAGTCCCTCTTTCCAGATAACGCCTACTCATTTGATTCTGGAGGCGACCCAAAATTGATACCCAACCTGAGCTTTGACCAATTCCGGGCATTTCACGCAAAGTACTATCATCCCTCCAATGCCCGCATCTATTTCTATGGTGACGATGACCCTGACGAGCGCCTGAGAATCACTAATGAATATCTCAAGGATTTCGATCCAATAGAGATTGACTCAACCATCCGGTTGCAGCCCCCTTTTCCTAAACCAAAGCACCTGCGCCGTTACTTTATGGCAAGACAGGAAAAAGGAACCGAACCGAAGGGGATGGTCACCCTCAACTGGCTCCTCCCAGAGACCACGGATGTCAAAGCCAACTTTGCCCTGCGTATCCTCGAGTATATTCTGTTGGGTATGCCAGCCTCTCCCCTTCGCAAGGCCCTGATAGACTCAGGTCTGGGGGAGGACATTGCGGGTGAAGGCCTCAGCACAGAACTGAGACAGATCTACTTTTCAACCGGCCTCAAGGGTATTGCCTCGAAAGATGTGGACAATGTTGAAGCCCTTATAATGAAAACTCTGAGCACCTTGGCCAAAAAAGGCATAGACCCCTTAACCGTGGAAGCGGCGCTCAACACCATTGAATTCCGGTTGCGGGAAAACAACACCGGAAGCTTTCCACGCGGTCTTTTGTTTATGCTGCACTCCCTTACTACCTGGCTTTATGAAGGTGATCCTCTGGCACTTCTGGCCTTTGGAGGACCCATTGAGGCCATAAAATCATCTGTCCGTGCAAACAGTTCATTTTTTGAACAACTCATTGACCGATTCCTTGTAAGAAACCATCACCGGACCGTTCTTACCCTCCAACCGGATTCCGAACTCCGACAGAGGGAGGAGGCCGAAGAAAGGGAACGGTTGGCAGAGGCCCGCACCAGGATGGCCCCAGCCGACCTAGACGCTGCGATAGAGAACACACAAACCCTTAAACGGTTGCAAGAAACCCCCGATCCCCCCGAGGCACTGAAGGCTATTCCTGTCTTGAGGCTGGAAGCCTTAGACAAGAAGAACAAGGTAATTCCCCTGTCATATTCCCAAACCAGCCAGACCAGCAACCTGTTTCACGATCTATTCACCAACAGCATAGTCTACCTCGATCTTGGGTTTAACCTCCATACCTTGCCCGCCAAATATCTCCCCTATGTCCCCCTCTTTGGGAGGGCCCTTGTTGAGATGGGTACAGAGGAAGAGGATTTTGTCTCCCTCACACAGCGTATCAGCAGAAAAACCGGGGGGATCAACCCGGTCTCATTCACCTCCTCTATTATGAACACCGACCGAGGCGCAGCCTGGCTATTCCTGCGTAGCAAGGCATTGCTCGCCCATAGCGAGGACTTGATCCAAATTCTTCGCGATATCCTCATCAAGGTTCGATTGGACAATCAGGAACGGTTCCGCCAGATGGTCATGGAAGAAAAGGCAAGGCAGGAGCAGAAATTGATCCCAGGTGGACATCAGATCGTAAATCTGCGCCTCCGGGCACACTTTGACGAGGCCCACTGGGCTGCAGAGCAAATGAGTGGGATAAGCTATCTCTTCTTTCTGAGAGAACTGGCTAGGGATGTTGATGAGAACTGGTCTCAGGTCCTCGCTGCCCTTGAGGATATTTGGCGCACCCTTGTATACCGTAAGTCCATGGTCCTTAATACCACCCTTGACGAGACGAACTGGGCCCGGTTCAGGCCCCAATTAGATAGCCTCCTTGAGGAACTACCTGAAGGTCAAGGCAAGGAATTCGACTGGCCTTCCCCGGGCCCGGCCGTTTTTGAGGGCATGACCACCCCTTCCCAAGTAAATTACGTGGGCAAGGGCGCAAGTCTCTACGAACTAGGATACAGATATCACGGCTCGGCCAAGGTCATAACCCGTTACCTTCGGAATACCTGGTTATGGGACCGCATTAGGGTCCAGGGCGGGGCCTACGGGGCCTTTTGTCTTTTTGACCGCCTTTCAGGTGTCCTAACCTTTGTCTCCTATCGTGACCCCAATCTAACCAATACTCTAGAAGTCTTCGATCAAGCTGCCCAGTTCCTCCGAGACATAGCTCTAAGTGAGGAAGAGTTGACCAAAAGCATCATCGGTGCCATTGGGGACCTGGACGCCCACATGCTCCCTGACGCAAAGGGATATACCTCGATGCTCCGTTATCTTACGGGGGATACAGAGGAGGCACGCCAGCAGATAAGGGATGAAATACTAGACACCAAAACTTCTGACTTTATGTCCTTTTCCCGGATACTCGAAGAGGTGAAAGAGTGCGGAGTAGTAAAGGTGCTCGGATCCCCCAGCGCTATTGAATCTGCTAACGCCCAAAGAGCAGGCTGGCTTGAAGTGGTCAATGTACTCTAACAGGCCCTGAATATTATCAACCCACTCCCCTCTCCCTTCGCCCTCGGTTCATTACATGATACCATGCGCCGGGATACTGTATTCTCAATGGCCTGCTCATAAGCTTCAATCATCATTTCAGAGCAAAACAGTCAACAACGGATTTTACCCCTGGCTATTGATCATTTCACGAATCGACGCGATATTTAGCCGTAAGACTCAAATGACTTGTTCGGCCTAATTCTATCAACAAGAGGGCCCGTAACATAACGATGTAGAATGCTAGACATGAGAGTTTGATAAGGGATGGCATCTTCAGTCGCAATTGCTTGAAGCTCCTCCAACATCGCAACACCTTAGAAGATATTCTAATATTGACCCGCTTATCTTTTTTTAGTGTTTTTCGGGCATACTTGCGGTGCTTTTCAATTTCCGCTCGTTACCCCTGGCAGTTATGTGGTAAAAGACGCCTTCGTACTCTATCCTCAACGACCTTGCCATATCTCATTCATTACCTCCATGCCAAATATTACAATTTAGAGTGTCATATGTCAAGGCCTGACCCCATTTACTTCGAGAGGGGATCAGCTTGGCCGACCTTGGGTAACTTCTCAATAAGTCCGGGAGAAATAATAGGATTTCTGGAGTGGGGTTCGGGTGTTTCTTGAAGGCGCTCTCTCAAAGTGAATTTACTTCTCAGTTTCGCAGTGGGTGATATTTGGGGTTTTTCCCAATGAAGCCTTATTGGCCTCTCCATGCTTTCGGCAAAACCCCAAATATCAGCCACGCTACGACGACGGGTTTAGAGAGCGCCGGAGAGAAACGGCTGAACCCCACGGTGCCCGAACTTATTGAGAACTTACGACCTTGGCAGTGAAAAGCCTTATGGAAGATGAGCAACCAAGCTCTCGCTTGACTGCTGCGGGGGATCTTGATTCTGGTTATCCCGCAGCTGCGGCAAAAAAAGAGAGCTCATGCCCTTTTACCTTGAAGAATGATGAAATGCATAATATCATGGATGTCATGTGTCTGCGGTGCCATAATTCAAAACTAACTGGCCGATTTCTTTTGACAATCGTGGATGGCAAATCAATACTTGCAATGTTCGGATCAACTGTTTGGAATCTTTTTTGCTTTTGGCCGGCTGGCCCCCATCCCTTTTCCGCTGATTAACTCTGAATGACCGCAGGGAGTCGGAACAGCCGTCACCCGCAATTCCGTTATGCTCTCCCAGTGGCACCTCTTGACTGAGCCACAGGCATGAGCTTTTCCGGAGTAAATAATGAAGCAACTCCATTGAAACCCCATTTCTCAATATTGAGATCGGGGTTTTGTTTTTTGCAATCGTTCATCGGGCAAATGAAGTTGTCATTACCGTAAATGAACTTACATAAGCGCTAGGATTGTTATAAGATAAGCCAATATAATAATGAATAGAAAAATGACAGGTTTAACTGCAAAAGATGTTATGATCGAGGAAGTTTTGGAAGTAAGGCCGGAGTGGTCGCTCCAAAAATTGGTTGAATTCCTGGTTGAGAACTCTATTTCAGGCGCTCCGGTCACAACCGAGGATGGGGAGTTAGTGGGTGTGGTTTCTTTAACCGACATCATTTGCCACGACACTCTGATGGAAAAGAGTTCGCAATCCTATGGGCCTCATGAATACTTCCTCCACACCCTTGAAAGCCAGTTCGCACCGCAAGAAATTCAGTCACTCCATTTTGAACATGAACCGTTAATGACGATCCGCGATATTATGACACCCACGATCTTTAGGGTCAATGAAAACGCAACGGTGCAACAGGTGGCCGATACCATGATCAGGAGTCGTATCCACCGGGTATTTGTTATACAGGAAGAAAAGGTGGTGGGTATTATTTCGGCGGCGGACATGCTGAGGGTTATCCGGGATATGTGACCCGACCTAACCGGGGGGTTGACATGACGGAACAGCAATCTTTTACCAAGTATGAGCACAAAATCCTCCCTGGTTTCAGAGAGAGAATCAACAAGGCGGAATCCACCGAGGATGTTAAAAAGTTTTTCGTCTATAGCGCCAAAGAACTTTGTGAAAATATTTTTGAAGGACAAATTGACTTTGAGTATGAGGACTTTGCGCTGACACCGGATAACGATTCAAATTACAGCCTGAGCAAGCGGGTTTTGTGTTCCGAGGATTTCATGTCTGTCTGGAATAATTCTGATTTGCCCCGTGTGATTCAGCGCCTGGCAGAATCGGCCTTACGCCGTTACAAGCACCTGAAAAAGAGCCCTGAAAAGACTTCCTCCAAGATTAGGAGGTAGGATCGCAATCACTTGACTCCCTGTTACTACACACCTTCGAGATACTCCTCGGTGATCCTTAAGTCGCGCTCTCCGAGCCGTAGGCGCTACGAGCCAGAGGCCAGGGAAGGCCACGAGAGGGGATGGGCTTGACCGACCTTGGCAGTGAAAAGCCTAGTGGAAGATGAGGAGCCAGCCTCTCCGACCCCATTCACACATTTCAATTCGGATGCTCCCGTA
>JAUUVE010000421.1 GCA_030589715.1 Desulfobacteraceae bacterium
ATGGTGAATTGACAAGGACGTTCCTTGTCCAATTCCAATGTAAATAACTCACAATCACATCCTTATTCTTACATTCACATGGCTCTTATCTAATTTAAGCCTGTTCAATGCTCAATTAACAAGCAATAACAGTATGTTATAGAGATATAAAAATAAAGTTAACCCAAAAATGTGGCTTTTCCGCGTGCTACTCCCATGAAAACTCGCTTTTTTGGAAAAAGTTAACCCAAAAAATCAGCATTTCATGAGATATCTGATTCCATATGTCAATGTGTGGTGTTGTCAGATGCGCTTTTAACCTGAGCCATAAAACTGTTTGGTCAAATCTTAGTTACTGCAAATAGATTTGGTGTTATTGTGCTGAGAATTAGATTGCCTGATCCAGAAAATATTTTATGTAAAGAAGTATAATTGAGTTAAAAAGATGAAAAATATGTTAAACTAAGGCCGTGGTGCTCAGAACTTATACTTCTCAATAATCTCGGACACTGTGGGGCGGGACTATTTTTTTGAAGGCGCTCTCTAAGCCCGCAATCTCACAGGAAGCACAAGATAGTATATAATTGGAAATAGACCCTGTCGGCATGGGGGTATGGGGTCTTTTCCCGGCGGGACTGAACTCAAAACAAGAAATCTGCAGCTATCTCTTCGGAATTTACCCGCAAGTTACATCTTTCCCTTGTTTGTATGGGGGTGGCGCAATGTTTCACGTGAAACAATGTTTTGGCTTTTCAAAAGGGAGCGACTATGTTATCAACCCTGTGTGCACAAAGACAGAAGAAGCGACAAACCTGATGCCAATTTTAATGCCTTGAGCCACTTGGACGGATAGAATTATGGGGCTAGTCATCTCCATTGCAAATCAGAAAGGAGGGGTGGGCAAGACCACCACCGCTGTGAACCTCTCCGCCTCGCTTGCAGCAGCAGAGAAGATGTGCCTTTTGGTTGATTGCGACCCCCAGGCCAATGCCACTACCGGTTTGGGAGTGGACCGGTCCGGATTGGAAAAAGGGCTTTATGATTTGATGATGGGGTTGGCGGATGCAGAGGAGGTGATCAGGGAGACAGCACCCGCTGGGTTGCACCTGATCGGGGCCACCACGGACCTGGTAGGGGCGGAGGTTGAGATGGCTTCCATGGAGGAGAAGGAATTCCTGCTCCACAAGGCCTTGGCGACCCTGCGCCAGAGATATGATTATACCTTTCTTGACTGCCCGCCCTCTTTGGGCTTCCTGACGCTCAACGCACTGACTGCAGCAGACTCAGTACTGGTCCCACTTCAGTGCGAATATTATGCCATGGAGGGGCTATCACACTTACTTAACACCATTAGAGCGGTGAGGCGGGGTTTGAATCCCTCCCTCAAGCTCGAAGGGATCCTACTCACCATGCACGACAAGAGGAATAATCTCTCGGAACAGGTGGCGGATGAGATCCGGCAGCACTTTCAGGGAAGTGTCTTCGGAACGGTTATCCCACGAAATGTGCGTCTAAGCGAGGCCCCGAGCCACGGGAAACCAGCCCTTCTCTACGACATACGCTCAACGGGGGCGCAGAGCTATCTGGCCCTGGCAAATGAACTGATTGGAAGGGAATAGGAGAGGATGAAAAAGAGGAAGGCCCTCGGAAAGGGGTTGTCGGCCCTGATTCCTGATGCCGATAGATTGGATGATGGTGATGGGCAGTTTTTTCAGTGTCCGGTGGAGGCGATAACTCCCAATCCTTACCAGCCAAGGCAAGATTTCCGCGACTCTGAACTGGCAGAGATGGCAGAGTCTGTCAGGGAAAAGGGGGTTATCACGCCTTTGCTTGTGAGCAAGTCCGAAGAAGGGTATCAGCTTATAGCCGGGGAAAGGAGGTGGCGGGCAGCGCAAAAGGCAGGCCTCAGGAGGGTGCCGGTGGTTGTTCGGGAGGTAACCGCCACAGAGCCACTGGAATTGGCACTTATTGAAAATATCCACCGGAAGGACCTCAATCCCATTGAAGAGGCGATGGCATACGCGAGACTGCTGGAAGAGGCTGGGGCCACCCAGGAATCGTTGGCAAAGAGGCTGGGCAGGGATAGGTCTTCGATCGCCAACCTATTGAGGCTGTTAAAACTGCCTAGGCTCATCCAGCAGGATGTGATCGACGGGCGTCTCAGCATGGGCCACGCCCGCGTACTGGCAGGTCTGAACAGAGGTAAAGAAGAGAGGGCCCTAAGGGACGCGATCATCAAAAAAGGGCTGTCGGTGCGTCAGGCGGAGGAGTTGGCCAAGAAAAGGAGGGTGCCGAGGCCTGCCAAGAGAAAAGGGGGAGAAGAGGATTATTATTTTCAGTCTTTGGTAGACCAATTGAAAAGGGCCCTGGGGACCAAGGTGGAGATCAGGAGAAAGGGCAAGCAGGGCCGGATCGTGGTCTACTTCTACTCAGATGACGAGTTGGATAGGCTCCTTGACCTCATGGGTTGATTGCTGCTGTCGCCCCATTTGGCCCTTTGTCCATCAAGGAGTCTCCGGATATTGTGGTCATGCCTAACCCGGATAAACCGCGACCAAAAAGAGTCTCTCGCAAAGGCGCAAAGACGCCAAGTCTTTTAAACAAATCTCTCATCGTTGCTTTCCTTTGCGGGCTTTGC
>JAUUVE010000210.1 GCA_030589715.1 Desulfobacteraceae bacterium
GAAGCATCGACACACTTGTTGTGGGTGTCTCGGTAGATCTCCGTGGGCTCCATATGGCCAGCGATTTTGACTTCAACAGAAAGTCTTTTACAACTGGCCATACCGGCTTTGGAATCCCCTTCCTTACGTGGCCGGACAGAACCGATGTTCCGAGAAACTGTGCGCGCGGGCTTCGCTATCTGGACCGATACGTCTTGGTCAGCCAGGGTGAGGTCTTTTATACAACCGAGCTGTTGGCAAAGCTGGAAGGGATGGAAAGAGGACCCGCAGGAAATACCTCTTTGGCCGGCGCCATTGCCATTGCCAGAAAGATTGATAAGGATCAGATCCTGGTGGTCCAAGAGACAGAATATACGGCTGCTGGAAAATTGCCCTCTTCCCAACTCACCTTTGCAAGAGAGAACGGGATCGAGGTAAGCCGGGGAAATCCAGAGGAGGACCTCCCCGGAAAAAGGATCGTAATTCCCGAAAAGGCTGAACAAATAAGGGTGGAAGATTTCGATATGGGGAAAATTCGTCTCTCATATATTAAAAACGCCATAAAGGTCTCAGGGGGATATACACCTACCAGGGAAGACGAGCTATTCCTTGCTGAAGACTCAAAAAGTTCACTCGATTTCGTCCGTGAAACCATAGAGTCGCTGGACATCAACCCGTCAGGAACAGCCTAGTTTTTCGATGAACAAAGAGACAAATAATATACCCCGATGTTGCAAAAAGACCTGACAATTGGCAGAAAACGGTCTGCTATTACGGCATGAGATGACAAATTGATGACGCTGGAGGAATTCACATATCATGCAGTCCTGAATTTGCCCCGATGTTGCAAGAAGTCCTGACCCTCGTCAAAAAAACGGCTATTTATTATCAACATCGGGGTTTGCACCATTTGTCAACTGCCAGACTTGTATGATAGCATTTTCCGTGAATTTGGGGGGGCTTTCAATGCAACATCGGGGTCAATCGGCAATTTTTATACTTGTATGGCAGCATATTTCGTGCACACGGATGAATTTTAGTGCAACATCGGGGTGTACTCAAGGTGAACTCAAGAGATCATGTTGAAAGACCAACAAGAGCAGTCATAGATCTCAAGGCCATATCCCATAACATTGCCGAAATTAGAAAAAAGATAGGAAGCAGAAGGGACTTAATGGCAGTGGTCAAGGCAGACGGATATGGTCATGGAGCAGTTGAAGTCAGCTCGGCAGCCCTCAGGAGTGGGGCTACATGCCTTGGTGTTGCGCTGCCTGAGGAAGGCTTGCAGCTCAGAGATGCCGGAGTTGATGTCCCTGTCCTGGTCTTGGGGCTTATTCAACCCAAAGAGGCGTACAAGACAATAGATTCTGGATTAGAACAGGCAGTCTCCACCGTGGAACTGGCTGATGCACTGGATCAGGAGGCCAGAAAAGCATCGACCCATATTAAGATGCACATAAAGGTTGACACCGGAATGGGCCGAATTGGGGTGTCACCTCAAGATGCGCTGGAGCTTGTAAGGACGATAAGCCGCTTCAAGAACCTGGACTTGACGGGCATATTTTCCCACTTCCCCTCCGCTGATGAAACTGACAAGACCTTTACAAAAAGACAGATTGGGATCTTTAACGACCTTGTTCAAGGAATTGAGGATGCCGGTTTCAGAATACCAAAAAGGCACATGGCCAACAGTGCAGCAATACTGGACCTGCCGGAATCCTATCTTGACCTCGTAAGGCCTGGGATCATGATATATGGCCTATACCCATCCATGGAGGTGAGCCGGAGCATCAGACTCAAACCGGCCATGACCCTAAAGACAAATGTTACATATGTAAAATCCGTTCCTGCCGGAACCCCTATAAGTTATGGTCGAACTTTTTGTGTCGACAGAAAGGCGGTTGTTGCAACCCTTCCTGTCGGATATGCCGATGGATACTACAGATTATTGTCTAATCAAGGTTCCGCTTTGATCAGGGGCCGGCGAGTGCCGTTGATCGGCCGTGTTTGCATGGATATGTGCATGATAGACGTTACGGGGATAAAGGATGTGCGACCCGGAGAGGAGGTAGTCCTTTTTGGTGAAAATCCGCCTGTGGACGAAATCGCGCGTAAGATCGGCACAATCAATTATGAGGTGGTCTGCGCCGTGGGGAAGAGGGTCCCAAGGATCTATGTTCAGTAATGGTGGCGAGAAGGGCAGGCCTCCTTTGATGCCTGAAGCACCGGATTTGCATCCGGAAAAACGAAGACTGTCAAGGAAAGGGAGGATGGGAAAATGAACACGCGTGAGTGGATTATGACAGAGAAAAGCTTACTTGACGAAGATGTCGATTCTTTCGAAGATCTATCACCGGAAGAAAAGGAAAACCTAAAGCTTGTAATGACGGAGTTGAAGGGCTGGGCAACCCAGAGCGTTGACATGGTTCTATCGGTTATGGCCGAGGAGGGCGTGTATTATGACATAACAGGTGAACCGGCGGCAGGCCATGATGAAATCCGGGAATTCGGTATTGGCTGGGTGGATGCAGTTCCTGATTTTGAACCCTTTATTGAGGCATTTGTGGTCCAGGGGAACAGGGTTGTGAACATGGGCAGAATCAGCGGTACCATGACAAAGGAATTCTTCGGCATGCCTGCAACCGGGAAAAAATTCGACTGTCAGTACTGCCAGGTTGCCTTTATCGAAAAGGGAAAGATCAAATATGTAAGAGACCATTGGAACCTTGTGGATATGTATCACCAGGTGGGATGGGATTGTGCCACTCTAAACAAATAGGAATCCCCTGGATTCTGCCTTGAGTACCGGTCTATCCGGAGCAATGCTTTAAGATGTGCGGATAGGACTGGTTGTTTAACATAAGGATTCAAGGAATTGGGTAAAGGTAAAGAGGAAAAAGCATTATTAATTCTAAGAAGGAGGGCAAAAAGATGAAAAGATTTATTATCCTGTTTCTGGCTATTGGTCTAATGGTTTCCCCGATTCTTTTCGGAGGAGTTGGAACTGCCCAGGCAGAAAAACCCATAAAGATAGGCACCATCTTGAATCTAACCGGCCCTATCGCCTTTATCGGGCCCCTTTTCAAGAACGGTATAGTAATGGCACTTGAAGAGGTGAACTATACGGTCGGTGGCAGAAAGATTGAGTTGATCCCGGAAGACGCTGCAGCAGACATGAACGTCTGTCTGGAAAAGGCTAGGAAGCTCGTGGAGAGAGATCAGGTCCACATCATCATCGGACCACTCATGGGCGATGCCCACATGGCCATAGCACCCTATCTTGCCAACAAGAAGGTCCTTAGCGCCAGCTTCTACTGCGGTGACATTGAGCTTACCAAGTATAAAAACTGGTTTATCTACCCGACTACACTTGTTGGGCTCACAGCCCCTGTAGGTTACTATGCGGCCGAACTCGGTCACAAGACCATGATCACCGCCGGAACCGACTATGCGGGAGGACATGGTTTTATCAAAGGCATCAAGATGGCATTTGAAGAAAAGGGTGGAAAGGTGGTCCAGGAAGTATGGTGGCCGGTGGGCAATAAAGATTTCGGTCCCTACCTTTCGTCTCTGAAAAAAGCCGATACCATCGGATATTTTGTGGAAGGCCCTTCAGCCGCGCAGCTCTTCCTCTCGCAGTATCACGAATTTGGGGTCAAGACCCCTCTGCTGGGGACCACTCTGGCGGCTGATATGCCGCAGCAGATCACCTCACAGCTGGGGGATTGGGTCCTTGGACTAAAGGGGCAGGCACTTTATATGGCTGACATGGATACTGCCATCAATAAGGCATGGGTGAAAAAGATGACCAAGCGATTTGGTCAAGCCCCTGGTGGCCTCGAAGCCAATTCCTATGCCATCACCAAGACCATTCTTGCCGCACTGAAGGCCACGGGCGGTGATGATTCGTTCGAGAAGATGTGGCCCGCCCTGCTGAAGGTTAAGATTGATACCCCTCAGGGGCCACTGGCGGTCAGCCCGGAAGGGGTTGCCCTGGTGAATAATTATATTGTGGAACTCAGGAAGAAGGGTAAACAATACTATTGGGATCCCATCAAGACCTATAAGGCGGTGGTTGATCCGAGGCTCAAGAAATAATCTTTACCTTGGGGCGGTCAGGACCACGTCCCGTCCGCCCCTCTTTGGGTCAATCCTATCATCCATTAGGGGAAGAGGATGGATTGGTTTGTAATTAACCTTCTCAACGGCATGTCTTATGGCATGGTGCTGTTTCTCATTGCCTCCGGCATGTCTATTGTCCTCGGGGCAATGGGGATCACAAACCTGGCCCACGGGGCCTTTTATATGGTTGGTGCCTTCGTAGGGTGGACGGTGGCGGTGAAATGTGGGGCCACTTTCGGACTCGGCATTCTTGCGGGGGGGCTTTCTGCTGGGCTGGTGGGGCTGGCCATAGAACGGGGTTTGTTGCGCCATCTCTATAAACAGCCCAATGAACAGGTCCTGTTGACCTTTGGTTTCGTTTACATCTTGAGCAACGTGTGTCTGTGGGTGTGGGGAGGGTGGCCCAGAATGCCTTTTACCGCCAAGCTCCTGACCGGTTCTTTTGAAATTATGGGCAGGGCCTATCCAAAGGCCCGAATAGCCATAATCCTGATTGGGCTCATTCTTGCCGTTGGGTTGTGGTGGTTACAGGACAGGACCCGGATGGGTGCCATTGTTCGCGCGGGTATGGATGACAAAGAAACCACTATGGGGCTGGGAATCAACCTTGAGCTAGCCTTTGCGGTTATCTTCTTTATCTCATCCTTTATCGCGGGGGCTGCGGGTGTCATCGGGGCTCAGTTGCTGGGTGTCCGGACCGACCTGGGAATGGAGGTGCTCCTCCTTGCTTTGATTGTCATTATTGTAGGAGGCGTGGGGTCCATACAGGGGGCCCTTCTGGGAGGAATTCTGATAGGAGTGATTGATGCCTTTGGGAAGGCGGTGTTTCCACAGCTGGCCATGC